>NZ_JBSSAB010000037.1:0-32137 GCF_054058195.1 Thermostichus sp. OS-CIW-29 | reverse complement strand
GTTCTCGTTTTGACAAATTGGCCAGGAACTTCTTGAGTTTTCTCTATCTCGTCAGTGCTCTCTTTTGGCTCAAATGAAAGATCAACACAACCTAAGATATTGAGCACATTAGCATCACGGGATCCCGCCCCTCCATGAGCTACTTGGTTATCGACACCGAGGGCAACCCCAACCTGGGAGAGATCGCCCTTATCGACAGCAGCGGCAAGCTTATTTACCATGCCTACACCCAAGAATACTCGCCCCACCACCCCCAGCCCAAGCCTTTAGCCCAGATTGTTGCGGACCTACGGCGTTTGGCCCAAGGTAAAACCCTCGTTTTCCACCATGCAGAGCACGACCTAAAAATCCTTAAACAAGCCTTTGAGCAAGCTAACCAAGAGTGGCTTTCTAACCCCGTTTTTTGCACTTGGCTAGCTGCCAAGGAATGTTTCCCCAACCTCCCCAGCTACAGCCTAGAGTATCTCAGCAAACATCTCGGGATCCAACTGGAGAGCGGTTACTTCAACTCCAAACTGGCCCACGACGCCAGCTACGATGCCCTCTTTACCTACCACCTCTATCGCCACCTCACCCACGCTCAGCTCAAAGCCCAGAATGTTCCCAATCCTTTCGCCAACAGCAGAGTTGACAATCCCTTTCAGCATTATCCCGACGAGACCACCATCTATCAGCCTCAGTACCAGCAGCTCACTGCCACCCTACAGGACATCCAACGGGATCCCAACCACCAGAGCCGAGGGGTTGTCTTACTGGGAGAACCTGGATCCGGCAAGACCCACCTGATCATGCGGGTGGCCCAAAACCTCCTGCGCCACAACCGTCTCCTGTTTATCCCTCAGCCCACCCATCCCGACAACATCTACCACCACATCTACAGCCACACCCTGGAATCCCTGCGCGAACGGGTAGATGCCCATCACCACACCCAGCTCGACTACTTGATTGCCAAGACCTTTGTGGAAATCTTGAAAACCTTCCCCCAAACCTCAAAAACTGAAGAGCTTCTCTCCCTTCTCACGGCGGATCCCCTCAACCTCTTTCATCGCCTGGGAGCAGAAGGCACCGAGCGTCGTCGTCAACAATGGCAAGCCATTGAAAAACAGGTTCTGCGCTGGTGGGCAGAGCAAAACTTCCTTACCGGTTCCACCGAAAACATTCTCAAGGGCATCATCAAATACTGCAGCTACAGGGATCCCAACCGCCGTCACCAGATCATCCGCTGGCTCAGCGGTACCGACCTGGATCCTGAAGAAACCAACTTGATTGGGTTGCCCCCTTGGAGTGCAGATCTGGATCGCAACACCTTTGCCCTAGAAGGAATGAAAGTCATCGGTAGGCTCTCGCTGCTTGACCGACCTCTCATTATTGTCTTTGACCAATTGGAAGCTTTGGGCCGAGAGGAAAATCGAGATATCCTTCTCAACTTTGGCGATGCCCTGAAAGAGCTTTTTACCCGTATTCCCAACAGTCTATTTGTCCTTAATTTGTTTCCTGATCGTTGGCAACATTTCCAAACCCAATTTGACCGGGCTACCGTCGATCGCCTCTCCCAAACCGTCCTCTCCCTAGATCTCCCCTCTCTTCCCCAGCTTCAAGCCCTTCTCCAGAGCCGCCTGCCTTCAGGGATCCACCTCCAAGCTCTCTTTACCGCCGATGACCTGAGCGATATTCTTGGCCAACCCTCCATCCGGGCCATTCTCAACCGGGCCTCAGCCTACTATCGCCACTACATCAACGGGATCCCTCTCCCTCCCCAGGTGCAAGTTGTACCCACTGCCAGCAATCTAGCCGCCCGTGTCCAGCGGCTCGAAACTGAGCTGCAAACCCTCAAACAACTGCTCATCCCCCTTCTTCCTGCCCAGAGTCTCCTTGCTGTAGCTCCGCCTCTCCAGCCACCCAGCCTCTCTGAGGATCCTGCCGAAGTCTTGGAACCCTACCTCCGTGATACCGAGGCCCAGCTTCGTGCCAGCTATCCCCAAGAGGCGATTATGGACAGCACAGCTGATATCGGCAAATTGCGCACCATCGGCAATGCCCTACAAGGGATCCATCCCCTCCCCATGAGCACCCTGAGACTGGGCCAATGCAAACTTCCAGATCACCTCTATTTCTCCGCCCAGAAGCGGGTGATCGCCTTTATCCAAGTGGGTCCCAGCAGCATGTATGGACAGCTCAATAACTTCAACCAATTGGTGATTGCTCACCCTGAGCTTCAGTTTCTTTTGCTACGGGATGCCCGCCTTAAGCCTCCTTCCAAAACGGCTACCGCCACCCAAGCGGCCTTGGCCGCCCTCAACAACAGCCCTAATGGCAAGTATAAGCTGCTCACCAAAGAGGATCGCATTCACCTGGAGCTGATGTACAGAATGATCACCGACATCCAAAACCGCGACCTGGAAATCGACCTGACCCAAGCCGTTCGGTATTATCTTGACCACAGGGATCCCCCCCTTATTGCCTGGATCCTGGGCCGTGATTAAGCGCTCCAGATCCGTCGAAACCCCATGTTGTTCAAGGTCGGCTCCGCATCGGGATCCAGCACCGTAAAACCGGGATCCCATATTGTCCGGCCAAGCTTGTGACCTGATTCTTAAGGCTGCCGATCAACGGAGCCAATGGCAAGGGATTGACAGCGGAGCCAAAGTACCTCAAAGTTTCCGGCATAGTGGGCTTTGTCCGGCTCAAGCCCTCCCCTGATTACTCAGTATCGGAGCGGCGGGATTTGAACCCACGACCCCCACTACCCCAAAGTGGTGCGCTACCAAGCTGCGCTACGCCCCGACGCACTTACGGGTAGAAGCCCATGAAGTGCCTAGCTAGTCTAGCATCGGATCGCGGCCAGAGTTAACCCCAAGCTGCGGGATCCCGTGGAAAACATGCTAGCTTAGTTAAGCCGTTAAGAAATCGCACGCCTGAACCACCGGGTGTCCTTACAGCCCTTTCGCGGTTTGCTGCAACAGCTCCTGAGTTCCTTGCCAATGGGGGTAGAGCGCTCTGTGCAGGTAACCGGCGGGAAGGCCGTAACTGGGATCCGTTCGGGCGGAGGCTAACCCGTAGGAGAGGAAAAACTCATGAGCGTAGTCAGTTTGCCTCAACTGTTGGAGGCGGGGGTTCACTTCGGCCACAAGGCCAGCCGCTGGAACCCGAAAATGCGGCCCTACATCTTTACCGAGCGGAACGGCATCCACATTATCGATTTGGTGCAGACGGCCCGCTATCTGAACGAAGCCTACGAGTATGTGCGGGATGCTGCTGACAGGGGTTGGCGCTTCCTGTTTGTGGGCACCAAACGGCAAGCTGCCGGGATCATCGCTCAAGAGGCTCGTCGCTGTGGCAGCTACTATGTCAACCAGCGCTGGCTGGGGGGTATGCTCACCAACTGGGCCACCATCAAAACCCGCATCGACCGCCTCAAAGAAATTGAGGAGATGGAGAGCAGTGGTCTTCTGGATCGCCTGCCCAAACAAGAGGCCAGCCGTCTGCGGCGAGAGTTGGCCAGGTTGGAAAAGTACTTGGGCGGCATTAAAACCATGCGCAAGCTCCCCGATGCGGTGATCATCGTCGATCAGCGGCGGGAGGCCAACGCCGTTCAGGAATGTATCAAGCTGAACATCCCGATCATCTCACTGCTGGACACCAACTGCGACCCCGATCTCAGCGATATCTTCATTCCCTCTAACGACGATGCCATTCGAGCGATTAAGCTGATTGTAGGCAAGCTGGCGGATGCCATCTACGAAGGGCGGCATGGGCAGCTCGACACCGTTGAAGAGGATGAGTACGACTACGAAGGGGCGATGGATCTGGACGACGACATTCTGGAAGACATGGAGGACGAAGAAGAAGGAGAAGCCGAGGAAGGCTAGACCGAGGGCAGGGATCCCGTGCAATCCGGGCACTTCCCTGCCTGTTCCCTATCCAGAGGCGTGTATTCTTGAAATCTAGGTTTACAATTCTACCGAAGCCCGCTCATTCTCACTCATATCCCGCCACATTCTTCCCGTTCTTTCATTCGAGGAGCCCTCATGAGCATTGATGCCAAACTGGTCAAAGAGCTGCGCGAAAAGACGGGCGCAGGCATGATGGACTGCAAAAAAGCCCTGGAAGATTCCGGTGGCGATATGGAGAAAGCCATCACCTGGCTGCGACAGAAAGGGTTGGCAGGGGCAGCCAAAAAGGCCAGTCGCGTCGCGGCAGAGGGGGCAGTTGACAGCTACATCCACTTCGGCAATCGAATTGGGGTGTTGGTGGAAGTGAACTGCGAGACGGACTTCGTGGCCCGCAGCGAAGATTTCAAGAAATTGGTGCAAGACATCGCCAAGCAGATTGCCGCCTGCCAAAACGTAGAATACGTCAGCGTTGACCAGATCCCTGCTGAAGTGGTGGAGCGGGAAAAAGCCATTGAAATGGGCAAAGAAGATCTGGCCAATAAGCCGGAGAACATACGCGAGAAGATCGTGCAAGGTCGCATCGAAAAGCGACTGAAAGAATTGTCTCTGTTGGATCAACCCTTTATTAAAGATTCCTCGATCACGGTGGAGGAATTGGTGAAGCAGCACATTGCCAAACTGGGGGAAAACATTCGGGTGCGGCGGTTTGTGCGCTTTGTCCTGGGAGAGGGGATCGAGAAAGAAGAAGTGGATTTTGCTGCTGAGGTTGCCGCTCAAGCCGGTCTCAAGCCGGCAGAGGCCCCCAAAGTGGAAGAGACTCCACCCGCTCCTCCTGAAGAACCTGCCCCAGAACCGGCCCCTGCTGCCGAGAGCAAGCCGGCCAAAAAAGGCTCCGCCAAGAAAAAGAAATAGCCGGTCAAGGCTGAGCTGTAGGGCCATGTCGGCGGTGCAGAGGCGTTGAAACTGCGTTATGGAGAGTGTGGGCACCTCTATGTCGGCAGTTCTATAACCACTACGCTTGGGTATCCCTTGGGGGAAAGGCTAGGTTATGCATGCAAATGTTCTGATCCTCCCGCCTTGGCAGGGTTAACTCCAGCACGCTAAGGTAGCAGACGGCCTTTTTGGATCCCGGGCATGAGTTTTATCTTGCGCAATGCGTTAATTCCCACCGCCACCGGCTACGAAACCGCAGATGTGCGAATCGAGGGGGAACGGATTGCTGCCATAGGCAGAGGATTACCCGCAACGGGCGCAGACAGCCTGGAACTGGATGCCAGTAACCAACTCTTGCTGCCGGGCTTTGTCAATGCCCACACCCATTCTCCCGAAATGTGGCAACGAGGGATCATACCGCCCTATCCGCTGGAGCTGTGGCTGGCACAACTGCACGAGTATGCGCCGCCGGATCCGGAAAAAATCTATCTCAGCGCGCTGGGGACGGCGGTGGAAACCCTGCTGACGGGGGGCACCTCGGTGGTGGATCATCTGGTGTTGATCCCAGGCCAAGAGTTGGCCACCATTGAGGCGGCGGTACGGGCCTACCGAGAAGTCGGGATCCGCGCCTTCGTGGGCCCCTTGATCCAGGATCAGGCTCTCTCTCGGGGGTTGCCCAGCAGCTCCTCTTGGGATCGGGAGCCGGAAACCTATCCCCTCTCCACAGCAGAGGTGCTGGCCATTGTGGAAGAGGCGGTGCAGCGCTTTCACCGGCCAGAAGAGGGCATTACCCTCATGGTGGCTCCCACAGGGATCCAACTGTGCTCAGACGAGCTGTTCAAGGGCTGTGCGGAGTTAAGCCAGAAGTATGACCTACCCCGCCACGCCCACCTGTTGGAAACCCGCGCCCAGCAGATGTTGGCCCAGGAAAAGTACGGCTGTAGTGCTGTGGAGCATCTGGAGCGCTTGGGCTACCTAGACCGGAAAACTTCCTTGGCCCACTGCGTCTGGCTCAGCGATGCCGATATCGAGATCTTGGCCCGCACCGGCTCTACGGTTGTTCACAACCCCTTGAGCAACCTGCGCCTGGGCAGCGGCATTGCCCCCATTTTGAACTATCGCCGGGCAGGGGTGAACGTGGCCTTTGGCTGCGATGGATCCGCCAGCAACGATTCGCAGGATTTGCTAGAGGCCATCAAAATCGGCACCATCCTTCACAACATCACGGATCCCGACTACCGCCACTGGATTTCTCCCCGCGAGAGCATCGAGATGGCAGCCCGAGGTGGGGCAATCGGCTTGGGCCTGGGGGATCAGATGGGATCCCTGGAAGTGGGCAAGCAAGCGGATCTGGTGCTGTACGATCTCACCCAACTGTCGCTGTTGCCCCGTACCGATCCCATTGGGCTGCTGGTGTTGGGTCGGCCCACCCAGGCAGTGCATAGCGTTTGGGTGCGAGGAAAACAGGTGGTGTCCGGCGGAGCCGTGACGACGGTGGATGTGGCCAAGCTGCGGCAGGATCTGTTTGCCCACAGCACCTGGGATCCCTTCCGCCGATCCCAGCAGGCAGAGCATCTGGAAGCTCGTTATCGTCGGGTGATGGGCTTGCCAAAGTAGCGTTGGATGTCCATGTGTGGCCAGAAGAAGCAGATCGGGCCAGCATCACAGAGCAGGTGAAACGACAGGCCCTGGCCCTGGGTTTTGACAAAGTCGGCATTGCCAGCACAGAGGATCCCCCCGACTTGCGGGGCCTGCAAGCTTGGCTGGCTGCGGGCATGGCCGCCGACATGGCCTGGATGGCGGATCCTAGGCGAATGGATCCAAAGCAGGTGCTGCCGGGGGTGCAGTCGTTGGTCTGTGTGGCTTTGAATTACTACACCCCCATCCGCCACAGCCAGGATCCCGGCAAGGGCAAGATCTCCCGCTACGCCTGGGGGCGAGATTATCACCGCGTGTTGGGGCGGCGGCTGAAGCAGCTCCACCTCTGGATGCAAGCGCAATTTCCGAACTACCGCGGTCGATGCTATGTCGATACCGGCCCGGTTGCGGAAAAGCCCTGGGCCATGCAGGCGGGCTTGGGTTGGATCGGCAAAAACAGCCTGTTGCTCACCCGCGAGTACGGCTCCTGGGTGTTTCTGGGAGTGATCCTGACCACCCTGCCGTTGCTCCCTGACCAGCCCCACACCGCTCACTGCGGCACCTGTACCCGCTGCCTAGAGGCTTGCCCCACGCAGGCCATCGTCAGCCCAGGGGTGGTGGATTCCCGCCGCTGCGTTGCCTACCACACTCTAGAAAGCCACGCCGAGCGGATCCCTGCCAAGATTGCCCAGAACCTGCACAACTGGGTGGCCGGCTGTGACATCTGCCAGGAGGTCTGCCCTTGGAACCAACGCTTTGCCCAACCCAGCCGGATCCCGGATTTTCAGCCTTACCCTTGGAACGTTGCCCCCGATCTCCAAGAACTGGCCCAGATGGAAGATGGGGAATTCGACCAGAAGTTTCCCGCCTCTGCCTTGCGCCGGCTCAAGGCCCACCGCCTGCGCCGCAACGCCCAAGCAGCCCTGGAAGGCAATTCCAGCTCTGCAGCTGGCAGCAACGATTTGGAAGCCCCCTCTACTTAACTTGGATACGCTTTCCTAGCAGGATCTTGCGGCCTCGAGGCCGGCGCCAGAAAATGGTGGGGCTATTGTCGCTGGGCCAGGGACGCAAGCTAACATACATGCCCTACCCTCTTTCTGAGGCCACAGTGCTGGGCCGCCATGGTCTTGCTCTCGTGGGAGCGGTTTTGCGCAAAGGACGTGTGGACTTGGTGCAGGAGTTTACCCACCGCTTTGTTTGAGCTGGATCGAGTCAAACACAGTAGCCCCACCTAAAACACGGTCATTTCAAGCTAGATTAGGACACTGATACATTCACGCTGAACTCTCCTGAACATGGTTCAGGAAAGAAGCGATCGCATCCTGCCTATCTCTGTTCGCGTCAGCGGGACGGAGTCCAAACAGGAAGGCGGTATCCCGCAAAGCCCTGAGGAATACCCCCCGAGCGCTTTCCCCCTTCACTTCCCGGCAACCGTTGCGGTGGACTCAAGGATCAGGGGGAAACTTGGTCTACTATATCCCTCTCAATGACTTTTGCCAAACCGCCTAAAGCTCAGTAAATTCAGCAAAGTTCAGGGTTTTGGGTATTAGAGGCATGCTCCCTGAACGCTCGGCGCCGCTTCCGCGACCATCCCTGGCTCCTTTCCCTCTGGGAGAGGGGGCAATGCAAACAACTGTAGATTTGTACAAACAACTGTAGATTTGTACTGAGATGATCTTGAGAGTTTTGGACTAGAGCTGGGTGGAGCTCTCCTAAGACTAGGTAGCCCGTAGCTGCACCGGCATAACCAAATAACAGAGCCGCATTGCCCCAAGGGGCTTCCAGATGGCCGGCTGCGTGGCGCCGTTTAGCTCCAGGCTCACCTGCTGCGTATGAAACACCCTGAGGGCATCCAGCAGGTAACGCACATTGAAGGCCAGCTCCAGGTCAGGACCAGACATCTGCACTGGCAACGATTCCTCGCCACTGCCCACATCGGGCGCCTCGGTGCTGATGCGCAGGGTTTGGGTTGCGGCAGAAAGATTGAACTTGACGATGTCGTTTCTTTGGGCAGCAAGTACTCCCACCCGTTCCAGCGACTCAATCAAAGGCCGACGCTCCAGGGTTATCTGCCGCTCAAATTGCCTGGGAATCAGGCGGTTGTAGTCGGGATATTGGCCCTCCAAAAGGCGGCTGGTGATCCGCTGTTGGCACTGCGTTTTGCTGGCGCGAGGAGGCAGCACAAACTGCACCTGGGATCGGTCAAACCGCAATTCCACCGTAGAGGCCGCGGTCTGGGTGCCGAGGATGCGCTCCACCTCTCGCAAAGTGCGAGCGGGAATGGTGAAATCCAACCCTATTTCCCCATGGGCCGAAGCAACCGGGATCCCTTCGGCCTCCACCTGCACCATCGCCAGACGGTGCCCATCGGTGGCTGCAAACTCCAGGCAAGGGGGATCCCCCGCCAAGAGCTTGACATGCACCCCTGTGAGCACCTGCTTGGTCTCATCTCCAGAGGCCGCAAAAAGGGTTTGGCCGATCCCTTGCAACAGGCTCTCGATGGGCAGCTCCAGGGCCTGAGCTGTTGGGCTTTCCTCCCCCACAAAATCGCCATCTGCGTCGGCGGTGCGGAGCGATATTTCCGGTAGGGTGGGGTACTCTTCAGCCGACATGCTGCGCACTTGGTACTGGCCGGCTGCCGACATGAGAATCACAGGGGCACTCTCCTGGGCTTGGCTGCTCGCGTCAAGAGTCACTGGGCCGCTGGGCAGACGGCTGACGATGTCGCTGAGCAGCTTGGCCGGCAGGGTGGTGCAACCGGATCCCTTGACCTGAGCCTCGAACTCGCTGCGAATGCACAAGTTCAAGTCAAAGGCAGTGAGGGCAACCCGTTGAGTTTCCGCATCGACCTCTACCAACACGTTGGCCAAAACGGGCAGGGCGGGGCGGCTGGCCACAGCCCGTCCAACGGAAGCGAGGTGGTGGCTGAGATCGGCTTGCTCGCAGGTGAAGCTAAAACCCTCCAGCGGCGCGTCAACAACTTCGTTAAAGCGGCTCTCCCCACGATAGGGAGCTGCAGTCTTGCTGCTGCGCAACACCAGCGCGAACGACTCGGTTTCCGATTCTCGATCCACAGGACGCTGAGCTTGCACCATCAGGGGCACTTGAGGGCTGAACATGCACATCCTACACCGGCTGCCCCGACTGGATCCCTGCCCTTGCAGACAAGTTTTGGAAAATTTGCCTCGCGCGTAGGACAGATCTGAAATTTCGATCCCTGCCTAATTTAATTTTTTGATCTAGTAGTAGTAGGGGCTGTGGAAACTGTGGAAAGTGATCGTCAACACCTTGCGCCATGAGCTTTTGAGCTTATTCCCCACCTGTGGAAAAACTGTGGATAACTTGGCCACTTTTCCACAGAGTATTTATACCTGTTAATAACTTGGGGGGTTTTTCCACAGGTTTTCCACAAATTTTTCAGGTTTTTCCACAGGTTTTCCACAGGCTAATGTTATGGTTTTCTGACAAATTCATAAAAATTAACGCACAGTCAGTGTAGGATCCCGTAATGTAGTGAGTCCTCCCCCTAGATATGGCCAGGAACTCCATCGGAGCTGGGGCGGGCTTCGCTGGATTTCCACAGGTTTTCCACAGGCTGTCCAAGAAAGCCTGGGATATTGCTCTGGGCTTGTCGGCCTTGCCTGGCCACCTGTGAGCTGACACGGGATTTTTGGCAAGACCCCAGAGGAGCGGGAAAGCGCTCTGCGCACCAGAAGCGGCAAAGGAGGTCAGGATGAGGATGGGACAGCGCCTGACCCAAAATTGGGCTGCTGCAGGAGCGAGTCGCAATAGGGATGCGGTCTAGAGTCCGTACCCGCGAAGGGCCAGGCGTAGGTCAACGGGATCCGTTTTGGTGATGGCGGGAGCGCAGCACGAGCACGTCAGAAAGCTGGCGCAGTTGACTTTGAACCTGGGTGAGCTGTTTTTTATCACGTACATCGATACAGAGATCGATCAGGGCGGTGCGGTTGGCAAAAGTTTGTACCTTAGCATTGCGAACATTGATACCTTGATCCGATAGGCGGGAAAGGATGTCCCGCAGCACCCCGACGCGGTCGATAACCTCCAGATGCAGTTCTACCGGGTAGATCTGGGTGCTCTGCCGCAGTTGCTCTTCGTTCCAGCGTACTGGCACCAGGCGTTCCCCCGAAACCTGAGCCACCCGTGGACAGTCCTGATGGTGGATACTAATACCCTTAAAGCGGGTGACTACGCCCAAAATCGGATCCCCCGGCAGCGGGTTACAACACTTGGCCAACTGGTGTTTCAGACCCTCCACCCCCAGAATGGGAGATTGGGATTTGACGGAACTGGAAGCCACAGAAGCCCGCGGCAACAACAGCTTGGATCCCTCAAGCGATTCCTCCTCTGTGGGAGCAGATACTGCCGGCCTGCTGACCTCCTGTAGCCGATGGATCACCAGCGTGGGGGTCGTCTCGCCATAACCCAGAGCGGCCAACAAATCCTCTACGCTGGCGTAGTTGAGCTTTTCGGCCACCTTCTGCATCCGCTCTGATTTGAGCAGGGCATCAAAGCCCGTTTTGCCAAGTTCCCGCTCCAGCAAATGCCGGCCCCGCGCGATGTTTTGCTCGCGATTGGAGCGCTTAAACCATTGGCGAATGCGATTGCGGGCAGAGCTGGTGGCAACGAAATTGAT
This sequence comes from Thermostichus sp. OS-CIW-29, assembly GCF_054058195.1. Taxonomy (NCBI): domain Bacteria; kingdom Bacillati; phylum Cyanobacteriota; class Cyanophyceae; order Thermostichales; family Thermostichaceae; genus Thermostichus; species Thermostichus sp. OS-CIW-29. Next base: position 21,016 of record NZ_JBSSAB010000037.1, on the reverse strand, counting down.
CCAGTCCAGGCTGGGATGGGCATTTTTGTGCGTGATGATCTGCACAATGTCGCCGTTGCGCAGGCGGGTATCCAGGGGCACGATCTTGTTGTTTACCCGCGCTCCTGCACAGTGATCCCCAATTTCGGAGTGGATGCGATAGGCGAAGTCCACCGGACAGGATCCCTGGGGCAGAGCCAGCAAGTCCCCCTTGGGCGTAAAGACGTAAACCTCGCTCTCAAACAGGTTCTCGCGAAGGGTGTCCAGATACTCCTTGTCATCTTTGAGGTCGTTTTGCCACTCCAAGAGCTGTCGCAGCCAGGTGAAGCGCTCCTCGTCGGGCTTGACAGTGGTGCTGCCGGCCTCCTTGTACTTCCAGTGGGCGGCGATCCCGTACTCAGCCACGCGGTGCATCTCTTCGGTACGAATCTGCACCTCCACCGGTCGTCCCTGCGGGCCAATCACCGCCGTATGCAAAGATTGGTAACGATTGGCCTTGGGCAGACCAATGTAGTCTTTGAAACGCCCAGGGATGGGGCGAAAGCAGTTGTGAACGACTGCCAGCACCCGATAGCACTCGCTGTTGGTATGCACGATCACCCGCACTGCCGAGAGATCGTAAATCTCGTGAAATTCTTTGTGCTGCTGCTGCATCTTGCGATAGATGCTGTACAAATGTTTGGGCCGTCCGCTGATCTCAAAGCGTTCCAGTCCCGCTTGAAGAAGGTTCTGCCGCAGCTCTTCGATAAAAGCTTGGATCTCGGCCTCTCGCTCGGCGCGCTTGGCGTTGACCAATTCCTGAATCTTCCGGTAAGCCTCGTAGTCCAGATACTTAAAAGCCAAGTCTTCCAGTTCCCATTTGAAATGCCAGATCCCCAGCCGGTTGGCCAAAGGGGCGAAAATTTCCATGGTTTCGGCTGCAATCTGCCGTTGCTTGCTGGGGGAGAGATACTGCAGGGTGCGCATGTTGTGCAAGCGATCCGCCAGCTTGACCACGATGACTCGAATGTCTTTGGCCATGGCCACAAACATGCGGCGGAAATTTTCCGCTTGCTGCTCGGTTTTGCTGGAGAAGTTGAACTTAGAGAGTTTGGTAACTCCTTCTACCAGTAGGCGAACTTCAGAGCCGAATTCAGCTTCCAGGGCTTCTGGGGTAACTTCTGTATCCTCAATAACATCGTGCAAAAGGCCCGCTGCCACCGTCACCGCATCTCCCCCCAGCTCCCGCAGGAGAGTGGCCACGGCTACCGGATGGGCAATGTAGGGATCCCCCGATTTGCGTTTTTGGCCCTGATGCAAACAATAGGAAAACTCAAAGGCACGGCGCAGCAGATCGGCTTCTTCAGCCGTGTAGGGCCGCAACCCATCGCCGGGATCCTCGGCACCGGAAAGCAGAGCACGCAGCCACCCTGGCACCTCAAAACTGAGGTTATTCAAGTCGAGACCTCTATCTGAGGTGGCAATGACAGCCGTCTGACCCATGCGAACCCGGCGAAAAGGGATGTTTAATTACTGACTATAGTTCATCCAGCTTAGCCGCCGACAGATTAGAGGAGGAAAAAACGGCTGGAATAAAAAGAGGCATTGGCTGTCTGCCAACGCCGACCGCTTGCCATCCTCGGCAGATCGAGAGTCAGTCTTCGCTCCACTCCTCGCAGTTGCCGATTAAATCGCAGAGAGGATCCGAGGGGCAGTAGTCTTGCAGCTCCAGCTCTTGGGCAATCGCCTGCCACTCCCGCTGGGGGAAGAAGGGTTGCAGGTGGGCAATGGCTTCGGAGCGGCGCAAGACCCCCTGCCGGACAAGGCGACGAGCTTCCTCCTGGATAGCCTCAACCGTATAGTGGGTGGCTTGTAAAGTGGGCATAGCTTAACCTACACGTGGAATGGATGGGACGCACCGAAGGGTCAGGGAAAATCTTGCCTCGCTACCCCCATCATAGAACTGGGTCTCGTTTCGTAGCAAGAGATACAAGTTTGTATTGCAGGCAACCTTAAGGCCCGCTTAAAAGCCCAAGCCATCGGCTCCTGCGGTCACTATGCCTTTTTCTGGGTTCAGAGTGACGATAGATCCATCCCGGATTAAGCGGGTAGCATCCTTGACCCCCACCAGCACCGGCACCCCCAGCCGCAGGCCAATGACTGCTGCATGAGAGGAGGCTCCCTCTTCTTCGGTAATCACGCCGGCTGCCTGTTTGATGGCCTCCACATAGTTGGCGTCGGTGGATTGGGCAACCAAAATGTCCCCGGCGGTGATTTTGCTGGCATCGAGGCTGGATCTCAAGATGCGGGCCGGGCCGCTGACAATGCCTTTGCCAAACCCTTTGCCTTGAGCCACCACCGCTTTCACCACATCCACCTTGATCAGGTCGGTGGATCCCGCAACGCCTGGCAGGGTTCCTGCACTGAGCACCACCAAGTCGCCATCCTTGAGCAAGCCATCTTCCTGAGCCAAGCTGATGGCCGCTTGAAAGGTCTGGCGGGTGGTGGCCAAATCCATAACCAACAGCGGATGTACCCCCCAAACCAACTGCAGCCGCCGTGCCACCTCCACATGGGGGGTTACGGCTAGGATGGGAGTGCGGGGGCGAAACTTAGAGACATTGCGAGCAGTAGCCCCTGTTTTGGTCAGGGTCATCACGGCTACAGCATCCAACTCTTGGGCGATCTCCCCCACGGCGCGGCTGATCGAGTCGGTGATCAGGGTTTTGGGCCGCATCCCGGCAGGACTGTTGCCGTTGTTTTGGCTCAGCTCCTGCATGGCAAGGGTGCGAAGGCGTTGTCGTCGGTCGGCGTAGGTCAGGTCAAAGTAATCGCGCTCGGTGCGCACGGCAATGCGGGCCATGGTGGCAACGGCCTCGACAGGGTATTTGCCCACAGCCGTCTCGTTGGAGAGCATGACGGCATCGGTGCCATCCAAAATGGCGTTGGCCACATCGGAGATTTCGGCACGGGTGGGTCGGGGGCTGTGCACCATGCTGTCCAGCATTTGGGTGGCCGTAATCACCGGGATCCCCAGGGAGTTGGCCAGGGCGATCACCCGCTTCTGCAGGATCGGCACCTCTTCCGCGGGCAGCTCTACCCCCAGATCTCCCCGTGCCACCATCACACCGTCGCTGAGGGCCAAAATCTGGGGCAGCTGTTCAATGGCCTCGTGTTTCTCGATCTTGACGATGATGGGTACCCGCTTGTCGGCTGAGCCGGAAGAAGGCCGTTTGGCTGAGGCAATGAGCTCCCGCAGCTCCAGCACATCAGAGGGATCCCGCACAAAGCTGAGGGCCACCCAATCCACCCCTTGGTTGAGGCCGAAGTAGAGATCTTCTTTATCCTTTGGGGTCACGGCGCGGATGCTCAGGCGCACACCGGGGAAATTGACCCCCTTGTTGTTGGAGAGGGTACCCCCGACAATGGTGCGGCAGAAGAGTTCGCCCGCTTCCGGATCCACGGCTTCCACCCGCATCTCCACTCGACCATCGTCGATGAGGATCGTCGCTCCTTCGGGCACTTCCTGGGCCAGCTTGTCGTAGGTGACCCAACTGCGCTCTTGGGATCCCAAGACGGGCTTGCTGGTCAACACAAAGGGATCCCCTGCCTTGAGGGTGATCGAGCCTTCGGCGAACTTGCCCAGGCGGATTTTGGGCCCCTGCAGGTCTTGCAAAATGGCGACCTGGATGCCCAGATCCATCGAAGTTTGGCGGATCAGGCGAATGCTGCGGCGGTGTAGCTCGTGATCCCCATGGGAGAAGTTCAGGCGAAGGGTGGTTGCCCCTTGCAGGATCATCTCCCTGAGAATGGCTGGATTTGAGCTGGCAGGGCCGATGGTGGCAACAATTTTGGTGCGTCGAAAAGAATCCCTCAAATGCATGTCCACTGTTCCCAAGGGAGAGCAGCCCAGATCCTTCCCCCACATAGGGATCTCTCTGATTACGATAACCCGTTATGTCTTTTTTGAGGCACCGCTTTTTTAAAATCCCCAGCGAGAGAGGATGGGAAAATAGGCAAAGCAGAGTGTAGAGATCCATCTGGAGTCGAGCGATGCCGGTTGCCCCCGAATACGCCTTCCCCTTCGAGCACCATCAGAAGTTCTCTCTGGATAACCCCACTATCTCCAGCCCAGGGGTTTCCAAGCGGGAATACATAGCCAGCAGAGTACTGCAGGGTATCGTGAGCAATCCCCAGACTCCCGTCGGCGATTTGTCTCCTGAGCAACGACAGGCTTTGGTCTATACGGCGGTGTTGTTGGCAGATGATTTGTTGGCGGCCCTCGGCGCTCAGTAGAGAGGTTCTTGAGATTGCAGCGCACCCTCTTGGGGTGAGGTTTAGGCCGAGGTTGACCGTTCGCGGCGGGGGGCCGTAGGCTCTGCTGCTACCTACGCCGCAGCCGTTGAGTCAACTCTTCCCCCAAGCGCATCCATTCTGCCATCCCTTCGGGATTCACCTGTCGGTCATTTTGCCAAAGAATGAGGTGGGCGCCAGCTCCTTCGGCGCAATAGTTGGGATGCTGCTCCCAAAAACCAAGGACGCCAGGATGGAACCGCAGCCGAACTTGGGCTTCATTCTCTCCTCGCAAGAGATAGCTCCGGGAGAACTTAGGGTGGCTCTCGAAATTGATATCTTGCATGCCAAAAGCTTTGGCGATGCCATGGAAAAGGGCATTTTCGGGGTGCAGCCGAAAACGGGGCAGATGAAGATCCTCGTGATAGGCGTAGAAGACGGACTGGCGATAAGTGCTAGAACTCTTGCCACTGCCGCTGGTGTATTGGTAATCAAAAACGGTAATCTCAGTGCCATCGATCAGCCGCTTGGACATCGAATTATAGAAACGCCGCCCATGGCCTCGTTCAAACAGTCCAAAGCCTGCTTGCAACAAGCGAGATCGAATCTCTTCAGGCAACTGGGCAGAAAAGCGCATTCCTAGCTGTGCAGCTACCCGTTCCAGAGCTTCTCGACGTTTCTTTTCGTGGTAAAGGGCTAGAGCCAAGATCCCGGCAGCCAGAGCTAAAAACAAGATAAAAATAAGCAACCCCATACCGTCTCCCTCGGCTTACAGACTGCAGCGCCCATCCCCACAATACCTGAGCAGATTTCCAAAAGGATCCCTGCCTTCGACCATTCAGCCGAGCGGTCTCCTCTTGTCTTTTGTAGAGAAGTGACCCAATACAGCTGAGTGTGTCAAAGTTTGACGAAATTGTAGGGAGCGGTGAAGTTGTTGTAGCGAATGCGCAGCCGCCCCTGGAAGGTCTGGTCTAGCTCCTCTACTTTTTGGGCAAAAACCGGCTCATCTTCCCAATTGATCAAAAACGAGCCGTTGTAGGCCATGTTTTCGGTGAGCAGATCTCCTTCTACGCGGTCGCTGGCCAAGGGGCTGAGGGCTGCTGTAAAGGTCTGGGCAATGCGCTGACGTCGCTGCTCTAAGAGCTGCTCCAGAGCCCGTCCGATCTCGACTACCGCGTCCAGCCCCAGAGGAGCGCCGGCCATTTCGTCTCGCCGAGCTTTGAGGGCAGGGTTTTCCTCTAGCCCCAGCTTGAGCTCCTGCTCGGGATCCCAGAAGACCTTTACTCCCACCTCCCGCTTGCCCTCTAGGCGCTCCAGCAGAGCCAGCAGATCCGCCAAGCGGGGCTGCACCAAGTCCCGTTCCACCTGCTCCCAGCCGCTCACCACCAGACCAAATTGCAGGGGCAGCAGAGCCCGATGTCCCTCGTTCATCACTTTTTCCAGCACGGCCTCATGGGCGAGCAAGTTGGCCCGGCTGGCCAGGTAGCGCTCCTGTCGAGCCTGGGAGTACAAGAAGGCCAGGGATCCCAGCCCATGAACCTGCACCGGCTGCTTGTCCAGCCCCACCACACTCAGATGACGCGGGCCAGGGGCAGCGACGATCCCGTAGAGGTAGAGGGCGCTATGGGGATTTGCCGTTGGCATTGCTGCGGGCATCTCCGATCAGCCACGTGAGGTTGGACTCTTCGGTGTCGATGGCATTGCCATCCGAGGAAATGCAGTAGCGACCCATCACCATCTGGTGGCGTAGGGTCACGCCTGCCGCAATCTGGGTGTAGTTAAAAATCAAGCTGCCATCCAGCGTACACCCTTCATTCAACACACATCCGTAGCCAATGGCCGTGGGGCCGATGAGTTTGACCCCGTCCGCCAAATAGCTGCTGGCCCCGATGTAGACCGGTGGCTCGATGTGGATGCGATCCCAGTTGGCGCGGATGTTGATCCCCGTCCATACGCCGGGTTGAATCTGGATCCCAGGCACCTTGACTCCCTTGATCTCGCCGCGCAGCACTTTTTGCACCGCCAGCCAGTAGTCGTGGGTGCGGCCAATGTCCACCCACTGAAAGTCAGCCGTGATCCCATAAAAGGGGGCACCCGCTTTCACCAAGGCCGGGAAGAGATCGCTGCCGATGTCGTAAGGGCAGCCAGGGGGAATGTAGTCGAACACTTCCGGCTCGAAAACATAGATGCCGGTGTTGATGGTGTGGCCGAGGGCCTCTTCCCGCCTAGGCTTTTCTTGGAAAGCAGTGATGCGACCCGTCTCGTCGGTGACTACCACCCCATAGCTGGAGACCTGGCTGGGATCCACCTGCCGCAGGACCACAGTGGCCAGCGCTCCCTTGGATTTGTGGAAGTTGACGATCTGCGTGAGGTTCAGGTCGATCAGGGCATCCCCACAGAGCACCACAAAGGTACTGTCGAAAAATCCGGAGAAATCCTGGATCTTGCGCATACCGCCAGCGGAGCCCAGAGGTTCGGCCACCGGCTGGCCGTTCTCAAAATGGCCTTCGAAGGAAAAGCCGATGTGAACCCCCCATTGCTGCCCATCTCGAAAGTAGTCTTCGATTTGGTGGGCCAAGTGGCTGGTGTTGACCATGATCTGGTCGAAGCCGTGTTCCCGCAGCAGCTCCACCAAAAATTCCATGACAGGCTTGTGCAAAATGGGGATCATCGGCTTCGGCATCATGTAGGTGATGGGCCGTACCCGCGTGCCTTTGCCTGCTGCCAGGATCATGGCTTTCATGCCGTCGTCACTCCTCCGGGCTAACCGTGCTCTGACTTTATCATCCCAGGATCGGCATTCCAGAGAACCGGCGGGGCTTTCAAGAGGCTGGGGAATCGCTGCTGGGATTCCGATCCCCTACAATCAAGGGGGCTTGCTCTTCTGGGCATTTCGCCAAGGGTTTCCCCTGAGCCCCTCGTTTTGCCCCGTCTCTCCTGAGAGTTCCACCCGGCAGACGGGGATCCCAGCATTCTTACATTGATTGCTCCTGGCCCAAGATTCAGACGGATGTATCAGACAAATGTAGTAGATCCTGAAAAAGATGCTGGATGGCCGTCCCGACAGCCCACCCATCACGATTGCCCTGGCCAAGGGGGCCTTGCTGCCTGAGGCCATTCAATGCCTGCAGCAGGTGGGGATCGATTTCAGCCGTTTTTTGGATCCCGGCAATCGCCTGCTGCGGATTGAATCCCCCACCCGGCTGAACGGACAACGCTACGAAGCGCTGCTGGTGCGCACTCACGATGTGCCGGTGTACGTGGAGTACGGGCAGGCGCAGTTGGGCATTGTCGGCTACGACGTCTTGCGGGAGCGCTATGCCGGCACCGAAGCGCGGGTGGCCCACCTGTTGGATCTCCAATTTGGCCACTGTCGCATGTCGGTGGCCCTTCCCCAAGATAGCCCCTACCACTCGGCAGCTCAGTTGCCTGCTCATGCCCGCGTGGCTTCTAAGTTTGTCGGCTGCGCCCGGGAGTATTTTGACCGCCTGGATTTGCCGGTGGAGCTTATCTCTCTCTATGGTTCGGTGGAGTTGGCCCCCCTCACCGGCATGGCCGATGCCATCGTCGACTTGGTAGCCACAGGGCGCACCCTGAGGGAAAACGGCCTGATTGAGCGAGACTGCCTATTCGAGAGTACAGCTCGCCTGATTGCCCATCCCATCAGCTACCGTGTCAACCAACAGCCTATCCGCGAGTTGATCACCCAGATTCGGGAACGCTGGCTGGGATCCCTGTTGGTGGGTGGCTAATTTTGAGGCACTTCCTCTGAGGGGGATCACGATTGCGTACAATGGGGGCATTCGGGCTTATTTCCCCCAGCAGCGTTCAGATTCAAAAAAGGTTTTTCGAGGTTGATTATGCGGTACCGTCCACTGCTCGCCATCCTGTTGGCGCTTTGTTTGAGCGTCTTTGCTGTTCCGGCTAAGGCTGCCAAGGCGCCGCTGACCTATGACCAGATCCGCAACACCGGCAAGGCCGCCATTTGCCCTTCGGTCTCGGACAACGCCCGGGGCCGTATCGAAGTGCCTAGGGGGGGATCCCTGAAGCTGACGGATGTCTGCTTCCAGCCGGTGCAAATTGAGGTGGAAGAGGAAAAGCGGAACGGCGAGAAAGAGTTCATCAAGGCCAAAAACATCATGATCTCAGCGGCCACTCTGGGGCCGATTAAAGCCGAGGTGACTCCCAAAGACGGCGTGCTGGAGCTCAAAGTGGTGGATGGGATCACCTTTCAGCCGACCACCGGCCAAATGCCCCGCCGCGAGCTGGTGCCGTTTCTGTTTAGCGTGAAAGACTTGGTCGCCACTGCCCAGGGCTCCGCCATTGACCCTTCGACCGATTTTGAAGGGGAGTTCTTGGTGCCCGGCTATCACAGCAGCACCTTCCTCGACCCGCGCGGGCGGGGATCCAACACCGGCTACGACACTGCGGTAGGTCTACAGGCTGCCAAAGATGATTTTGCCACCAACCGCAAGGTGGACGAGGTTTCCCAGGGGAAAATGTCGCTGCGGATTGCTCGCGTGGATGCCAGCACTGGCGAAATGGCGGGATCCTTTGTTAGCATTCAGCCTTCCAGCACCGAGCAAGGGGCGATGGAACCCCACACTGTTCGCATTCAAGGCCTGTTTTACGCCCGCCTGGCGGGAGAGTCTTGAAAGCGCCTGAGGGCAGAGAATAACCCGCCTCAAACCAGGATGGGCAGGGATCCCGGAGATCTCCGCCCGTTTCTGTTGGCTATGTTCTCTGTCCAGGTTGGCCCCTTTTGCCTGTTGGGGAAGTGTGCAGCGATAAAGTCTGGGCCAGATGCCGCCACAGGTTCATTTGCAGATGGCCGATGCCACTAACCTGCCTTTTATGTTGACTCTGGACCCAAGGGGACTCTCAATCTGGACTCAAGGAAGCCCTTTGTGAGTTCCGCTTCAGCCAGTACCGCCACCAGTGCGGATCCGAGTTCTGCTGCGCTCGCTACCCTGAACGGAGCCTCTTTGCCGCAAGATGAGGTTCAGGGCAAAGAGGGAAGTGATGGCCAACTACGACTGGATTCTGATCGGCGGTGGGATTACCGGGGCAGCCCTAAGCTATGAACTGGCCCGCCAGGGGGGATCCGTTCTGCTGATGGAGAAAGATGGAGTGCTGAACGGAGCAACCCGCTACAGCTACGGGGGCTTGGCCCATTGGGCGGGCAAAACGCCGCTGCTCAAAGCTCTGGGGGAAGAAGGGATCCAACGCTACCGCACCCTGTCAGAAGAGCTGGAGGCAGATATTCAATTTCGCGAGCTGGATCTGCTCATGCCCATTGCCCCCGGCTACGATGCAGAGGCCGTTGAGGCGGATCTGGCCGACTGTCGCATCCCACCCCGGCGGATTTCGGTGGCGGCAGCCTGCGAGCTGGAGCCGCTGCTGGATCCGGCCGCTCTGGAAGTAGTCCTCTGGGCTCGGCATGGCCACATCAACCCCTTGTTGACGGCGCTGGCCTTTCAAAAAGCCTTTCAACGATTGGGGGGATCCCTCTTGATCGCAACAGCAACGGCCCTGCGGCGGCAGGAAGCGCGCATCACGGGCGTAGAGTCCGGAGCCGACTGCTACGGAGCAGGCCAGGTGGTGGTGTGCGCCGGCGGCTGGACACGGGCTCTGTTGCGCCAAGCGGGAATCCGGGTGCCCATCTACTACACCCATGCCGAATCCCTGGAGCTGGAGCCCTCGGATTTGCAATTGAAAGCGTTGGTGATGAGCGTGCCCGTGCAACGCTTGGAACTGGAACGACAAGCCGCCCATCCCGATCGGGATCCCCTTTGGGACGAGCCAGGGCACGAGCTTTGCCCGCCGATTCTGGATGCCGGGATCCTGCAATTTGTAGATGGCAGCATTCGCATGGGCCAGATCAGCCGGGTATTGACGGATCCCCATGCCGAGGTGGATGCAGCCGCCAGCGAAGCCCAGATCCGGGCACAAGCCGGTCGCTACCTGCCCAAGTTGGCCCACCCGCCTGGACGGTGGTATCACTGCTTGGTGGCCTTCAGCGCTGATCACCAGCCTCTGGTGGGATCCCTGCCCGGCTGGGAAGGCTTACAACTGTTTTCCGGCTTCAGCAATCCCCTGCCCATCCTGCCCGCTTTGGCCCGTCGCTTCGCCCAACAAGCCTATGGACAAGCGGATGAATGGATCCCTGCTCTGTCGCCGGCGCGGTTTGCCCAGGTTTTGAGTTGATGCCTTGCCTATTCTCGATGACCATCGCCAACAAGTCTGGAATACGGCTATCCCGTCTGCAGCATAATGAAAGCCGGAAGTTCTCTGCGTCGGATCTATGCCCAACAGCTTGCCCAGCTCCGTCGATCTCAGCCAGAAGCGCATTTTGCTCACAGGGGGCAGCGGCTTTTTGGGCAAACATGTGCTGCAACAGTTGCAGGTGCTGGGGGTAAAGCCAGAGCAGGTGCGCATCCCGCGCTCCCGCACCCAGGATCTGCGCCGTTGGGAAGTCTGCCAAGAGGTGGTGCAAGGGCAAGATATCGTCATCCATTTGGCCGCCCACGTGGGTGGCATCGGCCTCAACCAAGCCAAGCCGGGAGAACTCTTCTACGACAACCTCATCATGGGATCCCAGCTCATCCACGCCGCCTACCTGGCCGGGGTGGAGAAGTTTGTCTGCGTGGGCACCATCTGCGCCTATCCCAAGTTCACCCCCGTTCCCTTCAAGGAAGAGGATCTCTGGAACGGCTACCCAGAGGAGACCAACGCCCCCTACGGCATCGCCAAGAAAGCCCTGCTGGTGCAGCTGCAGGCCTACCGGCAGCAGTACGGCTTCAACGGCATCTACCTCCTGCCGGTGAACCTCTACGGCCCCATGGACAACTTCGACCCCGAAAGCTCCCACGTCATCCCAGCCTTGATCCGCAAAGTGCACGAAGCGCAGCAACGGGGCCAAAACTACGTCGAAGTGTGGGGGGATGGCAGCCCCACCCGCGAGTTTTTCTACGCTGAAGATGCGGCCCGCGGCATTGTCATGGCCACCCAGCTTTACGACGGGGCGGATCCCTTGAACCTGGGCACCGGCGAAGAGATCTCCATCCGGGATCTGATTGCCCTCATCTGCGAGCTGATGGAGTTCCGGGGAGAGATCCGCTGGCAAACGGACAAGCCCAACGGCCAACCCCGCCGCTGTCTGGATGTCTCCAAAGCCCGAGAGAGGATGGGTTTTGTGGCCAAAGTCGGCCTGCGAGAAGGTCTGCAGCGCACCATTGACTGGTACCGCTGCCACGCCTGTGCTGGGCAAAGTTAGGCAACGGCTTGGCTCTCCAGCCGGCCATCTTCCATGTGCAGCACCCGATCTGCAATGTCCAGGATGCGGTTGTCGTGGGTCACCATGAGGATGGTGCAACCCTGCTCCCGCGCCAACTTCTCCATCAGGGTCACCACCTCGCGACCCGACTTGCTATCTAGGGCTGCCGTGGGCTCGTCCGCCAGCACCAGCTTGGGATGGCTAACCAAGGCGCGGGCAATGGCCACCCGCTGCTTTTGTCCGCCGGAAAGCTGTTCCGGGTAGTAGTGGACGCGATCCCCCAGGCCCACCGCCGCCAGCATTGCTTCCGCTCGCTGCTGGGCTTCCTGAGGAGAGAGGCCGTTGTGCAGCTCCAGGGCCATGCGCACGTTTTGGGCTGCCGTCAGGGATCGCAGCAGGTTATGGGCCTGGAAAATGTACCCGACCTGGCGGCGGATTTGAATGAGAGTACTGGGCTGAGCTCCCCGCAGCTCCTGTCCCAACACCCGCAAGCTGCCCTCCTGCACCGAGCGCAAGGCCCCCAGCAGCGTCAGCAGGGTGGTTTTGCCGGAGCCGGAAGGGCCAGTCAGCAGCACGATCTCCCCTGGCTGCAGGGCAAAGCTAATGTCGAAGAGAATCTGCTTGCGCAGGGATCCCTCGCCGAAATAGTGGTTTACACCTTCGGCTTTCACCACTGGCTCAACGGCATTCTGGGCAGAAGCAAGGGCAGCTTGATCGAGAAGAGGAGTCAGCATAGGAAACTCAAAATCTCAAAACTTTGCGTTGACAACTCATTGACCACTTAGGCCGTCATTTGGAGCGTTGAGATGAGACCATTTAGAAACCTTTGGCCGGAGAGCGTTGATGAGGATCCCAGAAGTTTTTAGACAGCCTAGCTCAAACCCTTCACCATCCATCCGATCCCCTTTGGCAGACTATTGACTTACCAACGCCCCGGCGCCCTGCCCACAGCCAAAACTCTAGAAAATGTCGGCAGGATCCGCTGCCCGCAGCCGTCGCACGGCAATCGCTCCTGAGATGAAACACATGCTCACCGCCAGCCCCAGCACCAGCACTGCCCGGTTGAAGGTCATGGCAATAGGCAGCAACGTGGCATTGGCCGTCAAATCGTAGAGCAAAACCGACAGGGCAAAGGCAGGAATGTACCCCAAGCCGGCCAGCAGGAGCGCCTCCTGAAATACCACCCCCAGCAGGTAGGTATCGGTATAGCCCATGGCTTTGAGAGTGGCATATTCCGCCAGGTGATCCGACACATCGGTGTAGAGAATTTGATAGACAATCACAATGCCGACAATAAAGCCCATGCCCACCCCCAGGCCGAAAATAAAGCCGATGGCTGTGCCCTCTTCCCAGTAGGTTTGCTCCATATCGATAAACTCCGCCCGTGAGAGCACCCGCACATCTTCCGGCAGCAAAGCCCGCATCTGCCGCACCAAGGGATCCGGATCCACCCCCGGCTGAAGCTGCACCACGCCGATATCCACCAGGCCACGCCCCCGCTGCGGAAAAATGCGCAGGAAATTGAGATCGCTGGTGAGAATGGTGCCGTCGGCTCCAAAGGTGGCCCCCATCTCAAACAGGCCCCCCACCTGGACGCGGCGGTTTCCCACCTCAGTAACCACCTCTCGCCCGGACTCAAACCACTCTGGGATGGGGCCAAACTCGCTGCGGGAGCGGCGGTCAAACAGCACCACGTCCGCCTTTTTGATCTCTTCCAGCTTGTCCGGCGTCAGTTCCGGCAAGTCCAACAGATCAGCCGAGGGATCCACTCCTACCACAAAAATGCTGCGGGTACGGCGGGTCTCTGGGTTTTTCCAGAGGGCAAAGCCCACATAGACAGGCGAGATGGCCCGCACCCCCTCAAAGCCCAGAGCCTGATACAGCCGCCGCTGGGAGAAGGTGTTCATGGCAATCAGGGCGTTGGACTGAGGGCTGACCAGGAAGATCTCTCCCTTCAGGGCCACGTGGAAGCGGATGGCACTTTCCAGCAGACTGTCTTGGAAGCCCAACTGCATGAACATCAAGATGCAAGCAAAGGCAATGCCCGCCAGGGCCACCAGCAGGCGGATCTTCTCCCGCGTCAACTGCAGCCAGGCCAACGGGATCCGGCGCGCGATAAAAGCCACACTGAACAGGCTGTACATGGGCTGAGCCTACCCCTCGACATCGATGGCCACATTCACCTGCAGGTTGGTCAGGCCAGCCACGCGGGCGCTGCTCTCCGGATCCAGGCGGATATACACCTCTACTACACGGGCATCCACATCGGCAGCTGGGTCGGTGTTGAGCACATCTTTCTTGCCAATCTGCAGGCCTACCCGCTCCACTCGGCCCTGCAGGGTTTCTGGCAGAGCGCGGTTGCTAATGGTGGCCTGCTGGCCTGGCCGAACCCGCAAGATGTCTGTTTCGTAGACCTCGGCCACCACCATCATTTGGTCAGTGTTGCCCAGCTCGAGAATGCCCTCGCCGGCGGGGATGACCTCTCCAGGGCGGGTGTGGATCTTGAGCACCTGTCCAGCCCGAGGGGCACGGATGAGGGTGCGCTCTAGGCGAGCTTCTGCCAGTTCCAGATTGCGGGCCAGGGATCCCAGTTGGACTTGGGCTTGGGCCAGACTCAGTCCCGCCTCGGCAGCTTGGACTTGGGCTTGGGCATTGAGCAGATCCCGCTCACGGGCCAGGCGCAGTTGGCTCAGGGTGGCTTCGGCAGCCCGCAAGTCCTCCTGTCGTTGCCGCACCAGCAGCCGGCGTTGATCCAGCTCTTGTTGCGAGATTGCTCCTTCCTGCCAGAGCTCCTGAAAGCGGGCCAGATTGGCCTCGGCATCGGCCAGTTCTGCCCGGATACGTTCCACCACCGCTTCCTGGGAGCGGATTTGCATCTGTTGCGGCTCGTCCAGACGGCTGAGGCGGGTGCGTGCCTCTTGGATTTGGGCCTGACTGAAACGGGTCTCGGCCTGCAACCGGGCGCGGGCCTCTTGAAGTTGGGCGGCAGCGTACTCTCGCTCCGCCAACCGCTCGGCGTAGCTTTCCAAGCGGGCCAGCACTTGGCCTGCCACCACGCGATCCCCCTCGGCCACCAGCAGCTCTCCCAGCCGTTCTCCGGGGGAACCGGCAATGCGCAGCACTTCCCCCTCCGGCTCCAGGCGACCCAAAGCACCAACTTGCGGAGGCAGCCGCATTTCCACCGTTGCCTCTGCACTTCCCGATACCGACTGTGTGGCTCCCTGTTGGCTCAATCCCAGCCATGCCAGACCGGCACAACCAAGCAGCCCGACTCCTGCCAGCGACCAAAGCGCTCGTGGGTTCATGGCCTTTTACCCGCTGTGGCTTTGCAGACGACAAACGCCGCCTCTTTTTCTTAAATAAGTGTAAAGTTTTTGGGATGAAAATGTCCAGCTGTATTCTATGTTGCTTGTGCTCACCGTATTTTCACCCCCTGTGGGTTCCCCAAGGTGCCGGCAGATCACGGCAACCGGTGGGGCGCAGCCTACCTAGCTCTGGGGATTCCTGATATGATGTGGCCTGTTCGAACCTGTTTGTAGTCAGCAGAACGCAGTCCTTTTTTTGGAGTGTGGCGGTTTTAGGAGTGGGGCGGTTTTAGGAGTGGGGTGGAGTTGCGATGGTGGAAACAGTTGGAGGAGGGGATCCCATCCCGCCGTTGCCGGTTCGGTCTCAGCCTCCGCCCCTGCATTTGGATCCCCTAGATCCCTTGCTTTCCACCTATCACTTTGTGGGCATTGGTGGAGTGGGGATGTCGGCCCTGGCCTATATCCTGGCTAAACAAGGGTTTCGCGTTTCCGGATCCGACATTGTCGCCAATGGCCGTACCCGCCGCCTGGAAGCTTTGGGGGTGCGCTTCTTTCAGGGCCACAGCTTGGAGGGGTTGGTCGGGGATCCCCAGGTGGTCTATTCCAGCGCCATTCGCCCCACCAATCCGGAATTGGCCGCTGCCCTGGGCAAAGGATTGACGGTTTGGCACCGGGCAGACTTGTTGGCGGCTCTGTTTAACCGTCGCTCCGGCATTGGGGTGGCCGGCACTCACGGCAAAACCACCACCAGCAGCATGATCGGCTATGTGTTGCTCTCGGCGGGCTGGGATCCCACCTTGATTATCGGCGGGGAAGTGGATGCCTGGGATGGCAATGCCCGTCTGGGCCAGGGGGAGTATTGGGTGGCCGAGGTGGATGAGTCGGATGGATCCCTGGTGCGGCTCTATCCCAAGATTGGGGTGATCACCAACATTGAGCTGGATCACCCCGATCACTACGCCGATTTGGGGCAGGTGATCCGGGCTTTTCAACAGTATGGGCAGCAGAGCCAAACGCTGGTGGCCTGCCTGGACTGTCCCAACGTGGCGGCTCACCTGGCGGTGGATGTGGGCTACAGCCTGACCGGTCATCCCCAAGCCCAGTACCAAGCCCGTCAGATCCTCTACACTGCCAATTCCACCTGCGCTGAGATCTGGGAAAAGGGATCCCTCCTCGGACAGCTTCGCCTACAGGTGTTGGGATCCCACAACCTCAGCAATGCCCTGGCGGCGGTTGCCGTTGGGCGACAGTTGGGCTTGGAGTTTGCGGTGATTGCCTCAGCTTTGGCGCAATTTCGGGGGGCGCATCGCCGCTTTGAGCACAAGGGGGAAGTGGGTGGAGTCACCTTTATCGACGACTATGCCCACCATCCCAGCGAGATTCGAGCCACCCTGCAGGCAGCACGGCTACAGCAGCGGCGGGTGGTGGCGGTATTTCAGCCCCATCGCCACAGCCGCTTGGCTGCCCTGTTCCAAGATTTTGCCCGCTGCTTTGGGGAGGCGGACGTAGTGGTGATCGTGCCCACGTATGGGGCAGGAGAGCCGGCGCCTGAGGGTTCCGACAGCTTGCGCTTGGCCGTGGCGGTGGCGGAGCACCATCCCCATGTGCGCTATGTGTCGTCTTTGCCGCAATTGCCGGAGGTGTTGCCGTCCGTCCTGCAGCCTGGAGATCTCGCCGTTTTTTTGGGCGCAGGGGACCTAAATCAGCAGATAATCGCTACGATGCGGGCATATGCGGCTCAGGTGAGGGAACAGCCTGGGCAAGCCAAAAATCCAAACTTCAGCTGAAAAGGAAAGCCAAAAATCCAAACTTCAGCTGAAAAGATAGCTGCTTCTGAGGTATTGAATCATGACGACGGCTCCGGTGGTGCCTCAGCGGGACGGTTCCTGTGAGTCTGAGGCGGCAAGTCTTACCGCTGAAGACAGGCTTCTCCCCCGCGGGCCGGCGGCTCTGCTATCTGGACGAATTCAATCGGGGATCCCGTTGGCTCCTCTGACCACCTTTCGTGTGGGCGGCAAGGCCGAGTGGTATTGTGAGCCCCGTAGCCACCTGGAGCTGCAGCAGTGTTTGGCTTGGGCGCGAGCAGAAGGGATCCCCACGACGCTGTTAGGGGCAGGCAGCAATCTGCTCATCAGCGATGCGGGGTTGAAGGGGCTGGTGATCGGCACTCGCCGTTTGCGGGGGATCCAACTGCTGGAAGGGGGGAGAATTTGGGCCGCTGCCGGAGAGCCTTTGGTCAATCTGTCGCGGGCCGCCGCCAGGCAAGGCTGGAGTGGGTTGGAGTGGGCGATTGGGATCCCTGGCACGTTAGGGGGAGCCGTGGTGATGAATGCGGGTGCCCACGGACGCGCCATGGCAGATGTGCTGGCGGAAGTACAGATTTTGGATGAGGAACAAGAGCCCTGCCGCCTAGAACCTGTCGATCTGCAATTTGGCTATCGCCGCTCTCGCCTACAGGACTCCCCCTGGACGGTGACAGGGGCCACGTTGCAGTTGATCCCAAGCAGGGATCCGTCCCAGGTGCAGTGGGAAACCCAGCGCTACCTCAACCAACGCCTAAGCTCTCAGCCCTACCATTTGCCCAGTTGTGGCAGCGTCTTTCGCAACCCAGAGTCTCACCCTGCCGGCTGGCTCATCGAGCAGGTGGGGTTGAAGGGGTACCGCATGGGTGGGGCCCAAATTTCAGAGCGCCATGCCAACTTCATCCTCAATTGCCATCAGGCGAGTGCCAAGGACATTTACCGCTTGATTCGCTTGGCCCAGGAAAAGGTCTATCAGCAATGGTCGGTGCTTTTGGAGCCGGAAGTGCGCATTCTGGGATCCTTTGAGGATTAGAAGAGCATCGGCTGGGCAATTTGGCCTGCTTTCTTTTGATGACTTTGATAATTTCGATGATTCTGCTCTTAAACTGTTCTTACCAGCTTAGATGCTCGTCGATTCTTTCCTATCGGCTTATGAGTCAAGATGCAGCCACCTTACGTCGTTTAATTCAACGGCTCAATCACTCCCACACCACTGCGGAAGAACGCCGCTATTTGGTGGAGATCGGCAGCCTGGCTGCTTTGCTCACCCCGGAAGAGGCTGCCGCTTTGGCCCAGGATCCCAAGCAACTCACCGCCGAGCAGCACTATCGCATTTGGGACTGGGTGCATCGCTGGGAACGGGAGCACCGCCACGAAGATCTGGACTGGGATCCCTCCCTAGACCGACACAACGACTAGAACTCGAAAGAATCCCGTCCCGCTATCACGAACAAATCCCGGCCAGAGTCTAAGACAAAAGCCATCTCCAAGTCTCATTTTTGAACAGGATCCACACCCCCAAACCCACCAGAATCCAGGGCACCCAGCGCTCTCCCCGCTCGGCCAAAACCTTGGCTACTTCAGGTTGCATTGTCATTTTTTGAGCCGCGGTAAACCACAACCCTTTCATCAGAAAGCTGATGTTATCCCCAAAAGGTAAAATACCACCCCGGAGCTTCTTCCCCATCGGCTCTGTCTTCAACGTTGCACTTCAGGCTTCTTCATGAAAACCCCGATACAATGCCTAGCCCTACACTTGGGAGAATGGCACGGCCTCTTTTCTGACTATCGACCTACTGCCCACGGTGGTTGGGAGCTAGTAGGCCAAAAGCGCAGCCTCATTACCTTTGAGGCTTTGGAGTTGGGCGCGATCCGCCAAACCAACGCCTACTACCCCCTACAGGGATCCCCCACTCCCGAAAGCTCCCAGAGCTGGGTCTACCAGGATTTCTCGCCGGGATTGCGCTTTTTCCCCGATGGATCTTTTTCCAATGGGCGGCTGCAACTAGCGCCGTTTAGTGATTTTGCCGTCGAGCAGGGCTTTCTCTGGGGGGATCGCAAGGCGCGGCTGGTGCAACAGTGGGATGCCCAAGGTCGTCTGGTAGAGGTAACCGCGATCCTGGAGCGCCGCGGCCAACCTTTGGATCCCGTTGCAGACTGTGCACCCCTGAGCAAAGAGCGACTGAGGGCCTGCCTCCAGGGGAGATGGCGGGGGATCGCCCAGAGCTTTGCGGTTGCCGAGGGCCGGTTTGCCGAAACCGAGGTGGACTGCTCGGGGGCAGAGTGGTTGAGCAACTGGGATCCCTTGCCGGGAGGGCTGTGGATTGGCGGGCCGGATCCCTTGCCCATCCCCACTGCCCAGCGGGATCGCAGCTTTTCGGTGAGCCTGAGCTGGTTTCCGCAGCCGGAAGACTGCCACTGTCTCTTGCGTTTGAGCCGAGACTACGATGCCCGCGGTGCTTGGCAAGGGGTTACGCTGATCCGGGCGCAGAGGGATCCCGTTTGAGAAAGGCGCAAACCTGGGCAAACACCGTTTCCCGCTCGCAGTCCAAAGTGAGGATGTGGTCGGAGTGCTCCAGCCAATGCAAGATCTTCTCCTCGGATCCCAGCTCTTGATAGAGCCACGCTGCCTGTTCAGGATCCACTACTGTATCTTGGCGAGATTGCAGGATCAGAGTGGGAACCCGGATGCCGGCCACCTCTCCCTTGACCCGCTCGATCAGCTCCAGAGCGCTGCGCACCGCCGACAGATTAAAGCTGCGGAAATAGGCCGTTCTTTCTGCCAAGGCTCGAGCGTCCCCATCCCGAATCGGCAAGCTGAGGCGGGGCACCTCCTTCAATAGCCAACCCAGGCTGTTCAGGTACTGCTCAGGGCGAAAAAGATAGTACCAGCGGTGGCGAATGGCGAAAAATGGCGCCAGCAGCACCAATTTATGGATGGGATGGGCAAAAGCCAGGTGCAAAGCCAGCAGACAGCCGGTGGAAAAGCCCACCAAGGAAACGCGGGGATACTCCTGCTGCAAAGCCAGATAATGCTCCAAAGCCCGCCCGTACCACTCCGTCCAGCGGGAAGGGGGCATGTGGGCAGACCGGCGGCCGTGTAAGCGATGCGGAGCACTGTCATGGCCGGGATAGTTAAATCCCTGCACTGTCAGGCCAGCCGCCAACAGCCGCTCTGCCAGCCATTGCAACTCGTAAACACCGCCCCCCAATCCATGTAGCAGCAGACAGGCGTGTTCCCCTGCTCCTCGCCACAAAAAGGGTTCGTTACTCAACATAAAACATAAAAAAATAAAACTCCGTTCCACTTCGCGACGGGATCCCTTGCTAGCCCAAGGTGATATCCAGCAACATCATCACCACAAACCCACTGATGACCCCAAAGGTGCCCTCCCGCTCCAACCCCTGCCGGTGCGACTCAGGGATGATCTCATCGGAAATGACAAACAACATCGCCCCCGCCGCAAAAGCCATGCCCCAGGGTAGTAGGGGCTGCGCCAGAGAGACCACCGTTGCTCCCAGGATCCCGCCGATGGGCTCCACCAGCCCGGTCACCAGGGCGATGCCAAAAGCGAACAGCCGCGAGTACCCCTGGCCCACCAGTGACAAAGCCACCACCAGCCCTTCTGGCATGTTCTGCAAGCCGATCCCCAACGCCAACGCCAACCCATCGCCGACTTGGCCGGTAGCGAAACCCACTCCCACCGCCAGTCCTTCCGGGAAATTGTGCAGGGCGATGGCAATGATGAACAGCCAAATCCGTTTCAAATGGGCGCGGTTCTCCCCTTCCACCCCTTTGAAAAAGTGCTCGTGAGGAAAGAGGCGGTGGGCACTCTCCAGGAAGATCGCCCCCAACAACAGGCCTGCCACCATCACCACAGCCGCCCCAAATGGGGAATACCCCAGCGCTATGGCTGCCTCGGTGCCCGGCACCAGCAGGGAAAAAGAGGTGGCCGCCAACATCACCCCACCCCCAAACCCCAGCAGGATCCCTTGTACCCTTTCGGAGAGCGAGGGAAGAAAAAGGGCCGGCAAAGCCCCCAGCCCCGTCGCCAACCCGGCGATCAAGCTGGCCAGGGATCCCATCCCAATTGGATGCACAAGCCAATCTCCACAAAGGCCGAATGCTTCTCAATTCTCCTCCCTTTCCAACGTTGTGTGAACATTGCTGGCTCGAGCGGCATAGGCGAGGTTCTGAAAGTTGGCTTGGAGCGCCAGATTTTGTGCTTACAAGCAAGGTACCTAAGAGCAAGTCTGAAGGAGCTATTCCCTAGTTGGAGTTTGCCAGCTACAGCCTTTTAATTTAAAATAGGGTACAGGTATTCAAGAGGAAGGAGAGAAAGGAATGCCGACTCATTCTTTGGATTTGCGGCAAAGAGTTG
>NZ_JBSSAB010000036.1:0-33929 GCF_054058195.1 Thermostichus sp. OS-CIW-29 | reverse complement strand
CCGCCTGCCTACACGTCGCAGACCTGCCACCGGTGTTTGCACATCCATCCCGACCCTGCGCAATCCTATCGCAGTGGTAAGTCGTTCAAGTGTGGGCACTGTGGATGGGAAGGGGATGCGGACTGGAATGGGGCCAACATGATTGCCAAACTTGGGGCTGTCGTAAACCAGCCTAGAGGTCCGTGGTTGGCTTGCCAACTGCAGGGCTACCGAAAGCCCGCCCTGTACTGCGAAGCAGTCAGGGCCGGGTAGTTTACGCGTTCCCCTTGGGCGGCGCTCCGTCGCCTATCGGGCATCGCCATCTGGCAAGCGGCATTCCTCTCTCGGCCATACGCTACAGCCCCAGCTCAAAGCCCGCATTGTGCGGAAAGGGCTGTGTCGAGAAATTCCCGGATCAGGGGCAGCACCTGTTCCCCATGCAAGGCAGGGATGGCGTGGCCGGCCCCGGCCAGGATCTTGAGCTGAGCCCCAGGGATCCCTTCGGCATAGGTTTGGCAGTGCCAGAGGGGAATGGTGTCGTCCTGTTCGGCGGCGATCACCAGGGTGGGGGCCTGAATGTAGTTGAGATAACGTTCAACCGTATCGACAGCAGCTTGTGGGCGCAGACGTTGTCGGAGAAATTGCCGAGCGACCGGCTGCTGACGCAGGGATCCCCGCAACCACAAGAGCTGGGCCAGCTTGTCTTCCCAATGCCACCAGCGGGCCAGCGGAGCGATCGCCCGCAACAGCCAATCCACCCAAGCGCTTTCCCAGAGCAAGGGCCGCAAATGGTTGTAGCGTCTCACAAAGCTGTCGTCGCGGATCCCGGCAGGAGCCAACAAGACCAATCCCCGCAGCGGATACCGCACGGCGTAAGCTGCCGCCACCCATCCCCCAAAGGAATGGCCCACCAAAACCGGAGCAGCTAGGCCCAGCGTTTGGACAAATCCGCGCACAAACTCCACTTCTGCAGCGATGTCGTAGTGCAAGGCCGGTTGGCCGGACTGCCCGAACCCCAGTAAATCCAAGGCAATGCAGCGATATTCGTCTCCCAACCCTTGCATCAGCGGCCACCAGTTGGCATGAGTGGCCATAAAGCCATGCAGAAACAGCAGTGGGATCCCTTTTCCCCAGTCTCGATAGGCAGCCCAGCAGGACTCTGCCCCTGCGATGTTCAACCCTTCCAATTTCACCCTGTGCAGCGGGATCTCTTGAACGCGGGCCTGTAACTCCGCCAAGCGCTGGGCCAGGGGGAGTCGTTCCAACAGCGTTTGCCTGGTCATCGGCTTGGGGTCAGTAGACACAGACAGATTCAGCAGATGCAGTTTCTTCCGGAGCAGCATTGGCTACAGCGAATGCACCTATACGGAAATATCTCTCGTATCTCTTTGAACAGGGATCCTGCTCAATCCACCGGAATCTACCTGGGATCCCATCAACTCGGAAAAGGCCGTAACGCATCGCAACTTAGCCGATCAACTGCAAATGGGGCGGGGGAGTTTTCAGCCAGTCTTGGCGGGTCAGCAGCCCTTGGAGGAAGCGGGTGGCTGCCTGCGATTGATAGCGCTCCGGGTTAAAAGCCAGCCAGAGGGTACGCCGTATCTGTAGCCCTTCCACCGCCAGCTTCCGGAACCGCCCCTGTTCCACATCGGATCCCACTGCCACCGTAGACAAAAAGGCCACCCCCAAACCCGCCTGGACAGCATTTTTGATTGCTTCAATCGAGCTGAGTTCCAGCCGCACGTTCAATTGGGCCGGGTTAATGCCGTGGCGGTTCAGCACCCGATCGATGGTTTGCCGAGTGGAAGACTGGGGATCCAAGGTGATGAAGGGCAAAGCCAGCAGATCCACAAGAGCCGGAGAGTCGATGGCACACCCGGGAGCACCGACCAACACATATTCATCTTCCGCCAGAGCCATCACCTTCAAGTGCCGCTGCAGCTCAAAGGGGATCTCCCCGCCAACAATGGCCACGTCCAACTGGCCGTCCACCAATTTCTGGGCAATTCGCCGCGTGGATTGCACCAAGAGCTGTACGGAAATTTGTGGATAGCGGCGGTGATATTGGGCGATCAAAGAAGGCATGACATAGGTGCCCACCGTTTGGCTGGCCCCCAGAACCAGATGCCCCCCCTCCATTTTCTGCAAATCCGCTAGGGCCTCGACGGCCTCACGGCACAGCTTGAGGATGCGCTCGCTGTACTGCAGCACCACTTTCCCGGCATCCGTCAGCTCCACCTTGCGCCCACTGCGGTCGAACAGCACCACCCCCAACTGTCGCTCCAGGTTCTGTACTTGCAAGCTGACGGCAGGCTGGGAGACAAACAGGCTATCGGCAGCACGGCGAAAGCTACCCTGCTGGGCAATTGCCCGCACAATGAGGAGCTGATCTAAGGTAAATGGCAACTCATCCGCCATAGGGAACTCCAAACCCCACAGTGGGATCCCTTACGTTTCCCTGAAAAGCTGGGCAGCCCGCGTTTGGAAACCCACACGAGATCATCATAAACAAGCGAGAAATCCCAAGAGAGCAGCTCAACCCTTTCCCGGCAGCTCGGCTCTGGGGGGTGACCAGCCAAGAGTGGAGAGGAGAGCTCAGAATCTTCGGGCTGTTTCTCTGCCATTCGGAGCAGCTATGCCCACAATACCTACCTGATACATTTACGCTGAACACTGCTGAACATCACTGTTCAACTATGCAGCGATAGCATTCTGTTTGTTTCCATTCGCGTTAGCGGGACGGAGTCCAAACAGAATGGCGGTATCCCGCAAAGCTTTGAGTAGAATACCCAAAGCGCAGTTTCCGTGTCGTCTTACTACCAATTTTCTGCTTTGCTTTGGCTACCATGTTGGCAGACTCGAAAGTAAACAGAAAGATCAACTGGTAGTAATCCGTACTGAACATATTATACATTATTTTCAGTATAGTTGAGCTTATTATTGACTAGAGTCATGCTCTCACCGACCGGCGGAAGATGGCTGTTGAGATTATTCTCAACAAACAGGCTGGCAATTCCAGCTCTGGGTTTGGCTTGGTCTCTAGCGAGGGCCGTAGGTTGTCCAATAGCCGCGTCCTTGTCTTTTGGCTGCATCGGCAGCTTCAGTAAGAATGGGGCCGTACTTCAAGCCATCGGTTTGTGGCGACAACAGGCCGTGCCCCAAAAACAGCATTTCCTGGTTGATGAGGGTGTTGGCTTGCCAAACGTAGGCAGGCAAGGTGGGAGCAGGGGCTAGGGCAGGATCCAACTCCAAAAACACCTCACGTCCCAGCAGAGCAGTCTGCAGATATTGGCCGGCATTGTAAACTGCCAGAGGGGTTTGTCCGCGCAACTCCGTCCAGTTGGGGTTGATCGGGTCAGGCAAGGGATCGATCCCAATCAGTTGCACCAGCCGCAAATCCAAATCCCCTTCAAGCTGAACAACCAGGGTGTTGTAGTTGACCACCCGAAACACGGTTGCACGTTTGAGGTCGCGCAGATCTGGACGCGCCATCACTGTTAAAGCCCAAGCGGGCAATGTCGAGAATATCAAAGGCAAGGCCAGAAAGCTGCCCAGCTTGATCAGGCTCCGTCCATTGGATACAAGCGAGGATCTGGAGCCGGGGGAAGTCGGAGCAGAACGCAGGGATTTTTGCAGCATGGACTTTAGCCGTTGCATGGCGGACTTGACAATAGGGATGGTTCGCATGCTTGACCTTTGGATCTCACACCGCCCTCACACCGCCGCCTACTGGGCTTCAACGCGGGATCCGGCTCACCTGCCGTCACTCTACAAAAAATTGGGGCAGATGGGTCAGGTCTGGAAAATCTCTCTCGATTTTTGTCTTGATTTTTAGATGTGCTACCCATCCGGTCAGCAGTTGTCAGCGCTGACAACCTGTGGTTGGTCATTTCGATTCAAACTGGGACACTGTACCCACACCTAAAACATGCATGAAACATGCATGGGGCCACAGGGCTTTTCTCAGCTGCCCAGGCGTCTCACCCTAAACTGAAGTGACTAAGTCCTTCCGAGCAGCAGGATTGTCTTTTGGTCTTCTCTCTTTGCGAAGGAAAGGGGGAGTGCTTGGAAACCTTTTCAATTCAGTTTGAAACAATTACAGTTGTCCAACTCTCAAATCTCTCAAAAGCGCAGCCCCTAGAGGGTAGCAGGGTTCTTTTCGACTGCTTCGGACAAGAGGGAGTTGACCAGCACGGTTACCAACCCCAGTCGATTGCCCGCCAAAATATCCGTCAACAGGCGGTCTCCCACCATAGCCACTGCTTCTACCGGCAAGCCCATCTGGGCTACGGCCCGCCGCAAGGCCCGCCGTGAGGGTTTCCCAGCGCGGTGAATGTAAGGCAGATCCAGGCTTTCTCCGATTTGTTGAATCCGGTTGCGATTGAGGTTGTTGCTCACCAGCCAAATTTGAAAGTGCGGACGCAACTGCTCCAGCCAAGCAGCCACAGCGGGATCCACCTCAACCTGTCGGCTCGGCACCAGTGTACCGTCTACGTCAAAGATGATGCCTTTTACCTGCCAGGCCCACAGGTCTTCTGCCCGCAACTTTAAGACAGTGCCGGCCACCACCAGATCCGGTTGCAGGAGCTTGAACCAAGGTTTGTGTACCATCCGCTCCTCGGCTAAGGACTGGGTTGAGGACTATGGTGGGATCCCTGGGCAGCTTGCCGACGCTCTTGAATAATTTGCAATTGGGCTGCCTCGTGCTCTGCTAGGGTTTTGCTGAAAACGTGGGTGCCATCGTAGCGGGCCACAAAGTAGAGATAGTCGGTTTGCTCAGGCTGCAAAACGGCTTTTAGGCTGGCCAAGCCCGGACTGGCGATGGGGCCGGGGGGCAAGCCCGGGTTGAGGTAGGTGTTGTAGGGAGAGGGGGTGCGCACCTCCGTAAGGGTGAGGCGGCGATCTGGGGTTTGCCGGATATTCAAGGCATACTCCAGCGTCGGATCGGCTCCCAGGGGGATCCCTTTCTTAAGCCGGTTCAGAAAGACACCTGCAATCAAAGCGCGTTCTTCCGGCACCACGGCCTCCCGCTCCACAATGCTGGCCAGGGTAACCCACTCGTGCAGAGACAGGGAAGTGGTGTGCTGGCGAAACAGGGGCAGGGCCACCGCGACAAATCGCTGCAGCATGGCGTCGACCACCATCTGGGCCTTTTCCCGATCCGGCAGGGATCCCTCCACCTGTTCGATGGGGAAAAGATAGGTGTCTGGGAACAGGTAGCCTTCTAGTGAGCTCAAGTTGGGGGGCAGCCAGTCGAGGGGGGGAATCACCCGGGTCACGGCAATGAAGGCATCGGCTGCCAGCCAGTTGCGCTGGGCCAGAGCCTCTGCCATTTGCTCGATGCGCCAACCCTCCGGGATGGTCAGACGTCTTTGCAGGATCCTTCCCTGCCGCAGTTGCTGGGCCACGGCCAGCATGTCCTGGTTGGGATCCAAAGCGTAGGTGCCCGCCTGAAACACCCAATCCCGTCCGAAGGTGCGGCTCCACAGCTCCCAAGCCAGAGCTGAGCGAATCACCCCTGCTTGGCGCAGTTTTTGCCCGATCAGACGGCTGCTGCTGCCCGGCTGGATTGTTACTTGGATCGGTTCTGGGCCGCCCACCGGCTGTAGCCAGGTCTGCCACTGCCAGTAGCCCAATCCCCCGACCAGAACCAACAGGAAAATCAAGCTCTGCAAAAGACGCCGACCCCAGCGTTCGCGTAAGCGTTGCGTAGCAACATGGGGTGACCTGGGTATAGCGCCTTGGGCAGCAGAGCATTTGGGCAAGACGGGATCCTTTTGGGCCGAATGCTGAACGTAAACTACCCGACACCAACCGCTAGGCGGTACGGAGCGGGCTTTTAGTAGCCCTGCAGTTAGCAAGCCAACCACGAGCCTCTGGGGTGGTTTACAGCACCCCCAATCGACCGTTACCAGTGCCTTAAACAACCGTTTCTGGTGTCCGCAGTATTGTTATAGCATTCCTCCCGACACCGACCCTACGGGTACAGTGCGGGGCTCCTGCAATTTCTAGCTGATCTGTCATTGCCTTTCCCTCCAAACGGCCTGAGCACACCCTTGAGCCAGGCTATCCTTCGGACTCAATCCTGGCTAGGGCGTCGCCGGACTCTCAAGGCCGATTTCCCCCCTAACTTGGGATCAACTCTCCTGGGCTGGGGATCCCGTTGTTCTCGACCGTCCGCTGTCCGATCCAAGTGCCGATGGGTTCTCCCTGCACCACTCGATAAATATTGCCAGGGGTAGTCAGGTCAAAGACCACGATGGGCAATTGATTTTCCTTGCAGAGGGCGATGGCGGTGCTGTCCATAACCCGCAGATCGCGGTTCAGCACATCCTGATAGCTGAGGACATCGTAGCGGCGGGCCTGAGGGTGAGTCTTGGGATCCGCATCGTAAACTCCGTCCACCTTGGTGGCTTTGAAAATCACCTCGGCATCGATCTCCGCCGCCCGCAAGGCCGCAGTGGTATCGGTGGTGAAGAAGGGGTTGCCAGATCCTGCCCCAAAAATCACCACCCGCCCCTTTTCCAGGTGACGAATGGCGCGGCGACGAATATAGGGCTCCGCCACCTCCTGCATGGCGATGGCCGTCTGCACCCGGGTGGGGATCCCGGCTCGCTCAATGGCATCCTGCAGGGTTAAGGCGTTGATGACGGTGGCCAGCATCCCTACGTAGTCGGCAGAAGCCTGATCCATCCCTTGGGCAGCCGCCTCTTTGCGCCCGCGCCAGATGTTACCCCCTCCCACCACAATCGCCACCTGCACACCGGCCCGCACCACCGAGGCCACTTCGCCGGCAATGGACTTCAAGACCTCGGGGTCGATCCCGTAGGGGCGCTCCCCCATCAGGGCTTCACCACTCAACTTCAGTAGAATCCGTCGATATTTCATGCTTATCCGCTCCGGCCCACCCCTGCATACGATAGCAGGTTTGTTGAACTAGCTCCGCTCACAGGATTGACCGACAGAGCATCTCGACAAAAACAACCTTACTGCTGTTCTTCGCCAGCGCTGGCCTCATTGTCGCGGGGGGCAGAACGGAAGCGGCGGCCATTGCGAGCACGACTTTTTTGGAACTGTTTGGCATATTCGCGGTTGCGCTCGGCTTTTTCCCGCTTCAGATTGCGTTTTTTGGCCATGCTGGTTTTCCTGACCGGTTGTCCGGACTCAAGTGAAGGTCCTCAGTTTGAAGTGTCAAAGTGAGGCGCTCTTAATCCTATCACGCTTTGCCGAGGCCATCCTGAAGCCCTCTGCTCAGCCGGCTATGGGCAGGGATCCCCACAACAAGACTAGGCCCATCACAACAAACCCCACGCCTGCCAGGGTTTTGATCCAGCGAGGTGGGATCAGGCGGGCCACCCAAGCTCCTGCCCACACCCCAATTAGGCTGGTGCTGATCAAAGCAGCAGCAGCGCCCAAAAAGATTACCCCAGCGTTTTGCGAGCGGGCACTGAGGAGCAGGGTCGCCAATTGGGTTTTATCGCCCATTTCGGCCAGCAGAATCGAGCCAAAGCTCACTAGGGCGGCCCGTCCGGCCATTTGCCGCAGCAAAAAAGACGGGGTTCGGCTGTCGTTGTCTTGGATCAACACGTTCCTCGGTTGTTCTCCACTCTGTCCTGCCGGGTTGGCATCGGCTGCTCAGGGAGGCTAGCCCTCTGGGAGCTTGTTCCCCCGCCACTCCTGCCATAATACATAGCCCCCGATCACCAGGAACCCTGCACCCGCCAACCATTGTAGCCAGCCTGGGGGAATGACTTGCCCCAGACCTTCTCCCAGCACCACGCTGAAAAAACTGGCGGTCACCAAGGCACCGGCGGAACCGAAAAAGATCGCCCAAGGAGATTGGGATTGGGCACTCATGAGCAAGGTTGCCAACTGGGTTTTGTCGCCCATTTCCGCCACAAACACGGTTAAAAAAGTAACAAGCCAGAGCTGCAGCGGGGATCCCTCTGGGAGATTGCCGTCGGAAGAGGGGGGGTTAGGGAGGGGCGGTGTCGTCGGAAGTCCAATCTCGGGGGCGGAAGACAAGGCCAAACTCTCCCCGGCAGGCTGGAAATCCACAGCGGATCCATCCCC
The DNA here is from genome assembly GCF_054058195.1 of Thermostichus sp. OS-CIW-29. NCBI lineage: Bacteria > Bacillati > Cyanobacteriota > Cyanophyceae > Thermostichales > Thermostichaceae > Thermostichus > Thermostichus sp. OS-CIW-29. The sequence continues at coordinate 25,877 of NZ_JBSSAB010000036.1, read as the reverse complement.
GTAGAGATAGTGCTGCCCAACGGCCAAGAAGCCAAAACAGAGAGCCGAGGACAAGGCAATCAACCCCAAGCCCAGGGCCATTTGCCCCTGCCAAGAACGCGGCGCAGCCATGGCGTCAGATCCTAACCACCGACATGCAGCTTATCCTGTTTTCAGCCGCTTCTGGAGGAGACAAGGGCGCTAGAGTAAACGCTAGAGTAAAAGAATCAGGGGCGTTGGCCGAGCGGTTTAGGCAGCAAACTCATAATTTGCCTTACACAGGTTCGATCCCTGTACGCCCCATGGGGAGGATCCCTGCCGGACGAGGTTTCTGGGTTGAGGGCTGTTGACGCCCAGTTTCAAAGACGGGGGTTCAGCTCCGTGCGGGATCCCGTATCCCCAGAGCGAGGGATCCAACGCTCAGGCAAGGTGGCAGGGGATCCCCATTGGGACTGGAGCTGGCTGAGGAATTGTCCCTGCTGGGTGCGAAAGCCGACCAGATCGGATCCGCCATTCATCAGGGCAAACCAGATGTCCCCCTGCTCGGTTGGCAATACACCCGCCAAGGTGCTGACGCTCCTCAAGGTGCCCGACTTGGCAATTAGGATCCCTGGCAACAGACGCCGCTCCAACACTCCCACATCTTGGCCAACGACGGCAAAAGCATCGGCAAGAGAGAGCCCCTGCTCCTCCAGAAGAGACTGGATGGCTCGAAGCAAAGCTACATTGGCCCGCGGAGAAATGCGGTTTTCCACCCCCAACCCGGAACCATTGATCAGGTGTAGCTCTTCGGGCGGGATCCCGGCGATGGCCCGGGCGATTTGGGCCACCTGGTCAGCACCCCCTACCGCATCGGCCAACATCTCGGCCATGGAGTTGTTGCTGTAGAGGTTCATCAGCTTGACCAGGTGAATGAGGGGGGGGGACTCATGTCTGAGCAAAACCTGAGCGCCGGGCGGGATCTGCTGGGCAACCCGCACCGAACCCAAGATCTCCACCTGCGGTCTGGGTGTGCCGGGGGGTAAGGTTTGAAATTGGGCCTCCGCCTCTGGCGGCCAGCGCCGCGCATCCAGCCCCTGCCGCAACAGGGATCCCGATTGCGCCACATCCCGGGAAAAGTTCATGTAAAAGCGGCCCACCACCACCAGATCCCCGCGCACCTGGCGGATCCCATGAGCATTGAGCAGGTTGCCGACGGAGAAGGCTTCCTCCCAGACAAACAAGGGATCCTCCCCCCCCACCACCCAGAGATCCCCCTGCAGCACCCCGTCGGCTGTTGGCGAGCCGGTGGTCAGCCAAGGGGTTACAAAGCGATGTTGTGGGCCAAAGTGCTGCAAAGCGGCCAGTGTCGTTGCCACCTTGGTCAAAGAAGCTGCCGGCAAGGGTGTGGATCCCTGATGCTGTCCCAAAACAAGGATTCTGTCCCGCTGAGGCGAAGGATCCTCCATCTGCAGCCAAACCCCCTGAGCTGTGGGCGAAAACCCCCGACCGGCCAACTGAGCCAGATAAGTTTCCACCTGAGGTTGCAGGGATCCCTGCTCCGTCGCCTGGGAATGGGGAGACAAACCCAGCAACAGAATTGCCGCCGAGAACAGTCCAACCCAGCTCGAAACCAGCCGCCTACCGGGCCAGCCCCACAGATGTCGTTCGTGCCGTGGCGTCAGCGTTGCGGAGCAACAGTGTTGTGTAGCACCATGGGGTGCCGCAGGCATAGCACTTTTCACGGAAAACACCCTCTAAACATCCCGGCAACCGAGGGGGCATCAGCTCGTCAATTCCCAGCCACCCTCTTCCACAGGCTCTACATCGATGGTGCCGGGGGGTGTTTGCCGATAAAAACGTCCGTCTGCAACAAACAGCGGCTCTCCACAATTGGGGCAAAAGAAATGGCTGCCCTCAATGGCTTGCGATTCTGACCCACACACCGGGCAGCGATCGGTGGTAATCCAGCGGCGCGCCCACCAGCGAAAGGCCAGGAGCACCAACACCGGCAAGGACAGCAAAAACAGCAACAGAGCCACCAATCCAGTGACCAGCCACCCCAGCCCGACACTGGTCAGCAAAGCTGCCAACGCCAGGGATCCCAGCCAGAACCCCCAGCCACCCAGAGAAATGGAATAGGTTTTGGGCTGCTCAAACCGCATTTTCGTTTTCCTTCCCCGATCACTACGCTCGCTAACGCCGTCAGGATGCCGCGGGCCTTTTCTTGAGTATGTTAGCCTAGGCGCGCCCGAACACCAGAAACAGTCCGCCACATGGCTCTGCTCTGTAGGCTAGCTCATCCCGGATGGATGAGGGATTGGGTTTCCCGCACCCTTCCCGAGGCTCTCCCGGCAGCCCATGCGCCTCAGTTGCGTCCCTGTTCTATTGGGCCTGAACTGAGCCTGAACGATGTCTTCAGCAACCAAGTCGGGTGGTGTCGTCATAAATGAAGTTATTATCAATTACAGAACTTATTGACTGTTACGGCGACGTTGCCCAACAGCGGAGGGGCGGCATCATGGTCTACACCGAAGAGGCGTTCAAGGCAGAGCTCAATGCCAAAGGCTGGCGAGCCACTCGGCAGCGGGAGATCATCCTGCAAACGTTTCAAAACTTGCCTGAGGGCACGCATCTGAGCGCGGAGGAGTTGCACAAAAAGTTGCGGGAAGAAGGCCACAACATTAGCCTTTCCACCATTTACCGCACCGTCAAGCTGATGTCCCGCATGGGCATTTTGCGAGAACTGGAACTGACCGAAGGGCACAAACATTACGAGATCAACCAGCCGGCCCCCCACCACCACCACCATCTGGTGTGCGTCAAGACCAATAAGGTGATCGAGTTCAAAAACAACGCCATTCTTAACATCACCCAGAAGGTGGCAGAAAAGTACGGTTTCAAAGTGTTGGATTGCCAGCTCACCATTATTGGTATCAGCCCAGAAGGGCAGCGCTCGATTTTGTAGCCAAAAATTCCCAAAGCTCAGGTTCTCATGCTTTCCCAGAAGGGGAACTGTACTGGGCTGGTAGGAGGATGGGGATCCCGTCAACGGGAGGAAATGCCAGAATAGCTCCCGTGAGGCCAATCGGCAGTCGGCAACCGAGGCAACAGTTGAATGGTTGATGAATAGTTGATCTTCTTCACCCCACTAGATCCGGGAGAGGGCCATGAACGAACAGGAAGTGGTGCAGTGGCTGGAGCAGGCGCTGGCCAATCCCCACCTTAGATTACAGGCCAAAGCCCAACCGCTCCGGGACAGCCCCAAGGCTTATGCCCTTGTCATTATGATCAACCGTCCTGCCGGCCTTGCTCTCAACTATGAGGAGTTGACGGCCTGGTTCCAAAAGGCAATCCCCACTCGTTACCCCCAAGTCAAACGGTTGGCCCTCTACAGCCGCCCCATGGGCCAGCAGGCTGCCGACTGGAAAACTCAGGTGAGGCTGGATCCGGAGCCGACAACGACCAGATGGGATCCCGGGATGGAGTTCTCAGAGAGTCCGGATCTAAGCCGCTACTGCTTTGTCAGCAATCGCCAGTTGCTTACTGCCGACCTTCCTCAGCCGCCTGGTTTGCTCCGCCAGGCGGTTTTGGGTTTTCACAGCCTCACTTCTGGGCAAAAGCAGGAGGTTCTGCCCCTCCTGCCCACCTTGTTTCGCAATCCCAGCACCGTCTCGACGGTGATGCTGTCGGTGGAGGCAGCCCTGTGGCTGGAGCCTCTGAAAAGCCTGAATCCTCACGAGCTGCGTCTATTGAGCGTTTGGCTGAGCCGCTATTGCTTCAACCCCAGCCGCACCCTAGCGGAATTGGATCCCGCCACCTCAGGTCTCAAAACCGGACAAACCAAGCGCAGCTACCGCGCCCCTCAGGTGGGGGTTTCGCTAATGTTGGCCAGCTTTGCCGGCAACCTGACGGCGGCCTCAGGTGTGACCCTGAGCCTGCTGTTCGGTATGGTGTTTGTGCTTTTCCTGACCGTCTTGGGCAGCTTAGAGGGGGGATTCTCTCTGGGCTCTTTCATCTTCGCCATTCTGCTCACCCTCGCCTTCAATGCCCTGATCTTCTTTTTGTCCCCTTGGCTGATGGACTGGATCCAGCACAGCCTCTATGGCACCGAGTGGGTAAGCTTGGCGGAAATTGGGCGTCGCAGCCCAGAGAGTGCAGAGGTGATTCAACGGGTTTGCCGCCAGTACAAGCTGAAGCAGCCGAAGCTGGGGCTGATCCGCGACCAAAACCCCACTGCTTTTACCTACGGCAGCCTGCCGGACACGGCCCGCATCGTCGTCAGCGAAGGGTTGTTCACCTACTTGGAAGATGAGGAGGTGGCTACAGTTTACGCCCACGAGCTGGGGCATGTGATCCACTGGGATTTCGCCGTCATGACCCTGGCTTCCACGTTGGTGCAGATTCTCTACCTTCTTTACGTCTACATGCGGGATGCGCGCGACAACGGCAAAAGAGGCAGCCTCCGCTCCCTGGCCTTGGTCGCCTACTTTTTCTATGTGGCCGGCTCCTACTTGTTGCTGTATCTGTCGCGGGTGCGGGAGTACTTTGCCGACCACTTTGCTGCCGAAACCACCGGCAACCCCAATGGGCTCTCGCGGGCTTTGGTGAAAATTGCCTACGGCATTGTGCAAGAGGGAGAGCGGGAACAGGATGAGGAAACCCGACAGCGCAGTGCTCGCCTGCTGGAAGGAACGCGGGCTTTGGGGATCTACGATGCCAAGGCGGCGGTGATGGCAGGGACGGCCTACCGGGTTGCCTCGGATCCCGGCCAGGTGGGCAGGGTATTTTTGTGGGATCTGTTTAACCCTTGGGCCTGGTGGATGGAGCTGAACTCCACCCATCCCCTCACGGGCAAACGGGTACGGGCGCTGAGCACCTATGCGGAGCAACTGGATCTGCCGGTGGAGTTCGATATGGCCAGCGTGGTTGCCCAGGGCAAGCAGCTCAACCGGCAACAGCTCTACGGGAACTTTCTGCTGGATATACTGCTGTTGAACGCCGAGTGGCTGGGGGCGATTGTGGGGGCGCTGCTCGGGATCCCAGCCTTGCAGGTGGGCTTCTATGAAATGTTTGCCGGGCTGACCCTGATGGGGGTGGGCTTGGGCCTGCTGCTGAAGATGACGGTGATGTACCCCAGTCTGGAAAACCCGCCGGCGTTGACCGTGCTGAAGGCGATGAGCAATCCCTACGCCAGCCCCTTGCGCGGGTTGCCGATGCAGTTGGAGGGGCGGGTGATCGGGCGGGGGGATCCGGGCTATCGCTTCGGCTCCGATCTCAAGTTCCAGGATGAGACAGGGATGATCTTCCTGCGCTATGCTTCCCGCTTTGGGCCGCTGGGCAACTTCCTGTTTGGAGCGCGCCAGGCAGGGGGGGTAATCGGCCAAGAGGGATCCGCGGTGGGGTGGTTCCGACGGGGGGTGGCCCCTTACCTGGATCTGGCCCGCTTTCAAAGCCGCCATGGCCAGCTCATCACCAGCTACCATCCCTTCTGGCAGGCTATGTGGGCTGTGCTGTTGTTAGTGGTTGCCCTGCTGGTGATGCTGTTCTAGAGGATCGCGATCCTCAGCAGCGAAGAGCTCGCCTAGGCCATTGGGATTGGCTACTTTTGCCCACCGTTAACCCGGGCGTAGTCGTCGCTGAAGCGGACAATGTCGTCTTCGCCCAAGTACTGGCCGTTTTGCACCTCGATAATCACCAGAGGGATGACGCCAGGGTTCTCCAGGCGATGCTTGGTGCAAGGGGGCACGTAGGTGGATTGGTTGGCCGTGATGAGCTTTTCTTCATCTCCGCAGGTGACCTTGGCGGTGCCGGCAACGACGATCCAGTGTTCGCTGCGATGGTAGTGCAACTGCAGGCTGAGGCGATGCTTGGGCAAAACCACGATCCGCTTGATTTTGTAGCCAGGGCCCTCTTCCAGCACTGTAAAGCTCCCCCAAGGCCGACTTTCAGCATTGCTCTCGATCAGCTTGTTGAGGGTTTCGGCAGAGAGGGAAGGCGAAGGTTTTTCCGGTGAGGCCAGATTGGCATTGGGGGTTTCCAGCATGGGATGCTCTCCTTGGGAGGCCTACCTGTAGCTTATCTCAACAACCAACTCGAAGTCTGTTTGTTTATCTTTAGAACCACCAACAGATCGGCTTCAGCTCCTGGGGATCCCCAGCCGGTTCAGGTTTGGTGGGGTAGTGGTTAAAATCCTGTGGAATCATGAAAAAGATTTCTGCTCTGCAAAAAGGCCACTTCCCCATGCGTTCTTCCTCTTCTGTCCCTTCTTACCCGGTTCACATCCATGACCGCCAACGGGACACTCACTATCTAATCCAGGTGCCGGCGGATCAATACATTTTGGCCAGCGCCGAGGCCCAAGGGATCCAACTGCCCTTTGCCTGTCGCAACGGCGCCTGTACCACCTGTGCGGTGCGGGTACGGCGGGGATCCCTGTATCAGCCGGAGGCAATGGGCATCTCGCGGGAGCTGAAGGAGCAGGGGTATGGGCTGCTGTGCGTGGGCTATGCCCGCTCGGAGCTGTGGGTAGAAACCCAGGATGAGGATGAGGTGTACGAGCTGCAATTTGGGCGCTACTTCGGCCAGGGGCAGGTCAGGCCAGGGATCCCCATCGAGGATGAGTGATGTCTTCTTCGGCACCGGTTTCATCTCAACAACTGTCGCCGGATCCCTTGCCCTCTCAACCGCGGGGCTGGCTGCTGGCAGCAGCGGCGCTGATCCCGGTGAATCTAGCCCCCAGCTTGCTGTTGGCTTTGGTGGGAACGATTCAGGGTTATACCCGCTGCGGTGGCCGGATCCTGCGGGATCCTCTATTTGGACTGGCGGCTCTCCTGAGCCTGGCTGCGGTGGGAGTGGCCTTTTGGGGGGAGGATTGGCGACTGAGCCTGCCGGGGATGTTCAACTACTGGCCTTTTTTGTTGATGCTGCCGGCCTTTGCCGATGCGCTGGCCTCTCGCGGTAGCGGGACGGAGTTCCATCCTGTAGGCCGTCGGCGTTTGGCCCAGATGTTGGTGTTGGGCAGCGGGCTGATGCTGCTTTTGGGTTGGGGAGAAGTGCTGTGGGAATGGCAGGGGCACTTCTTCTTGGGGCCGGTTTGGATCACGGGGGTTGCCGGGGGAGAGCGACCGGCGGCAGCTTTTACTTCCCCCAATATCCTGGCCATCTACCTGGTGATCCACCTGTGTTTGGCGGCAGGGCTGTGGCTGGATCGAGCCGATAGAGACTGGCCACAGGCAGTAGGGCTGGGAGCTGTGCTGGGGCTGGGATCCCTCTTGTTGCTGCTGACAGCCTCTCGCAACGGCTGGGGAGTGGGGGGGCTGGCGCTGATGATGGGGCTGGCCCTGCGGCGCTGTTGGTGGGGGATCGGGATCTTGGTCGGCATAGGGTTGGCTGGTTTGGCTGCTGCTTGGGATTGGCCGGGCTGGCGGGCCGTAGTGCCCCGATTGATTTGGAGCCGTCTGGCAGACACCTTCGATCCCCAGGCGCTCCATTTTAGTTCCACCGCTAACCGTCTGGATGCCTGGCACTTTGCCCTGCAGATGGCGCGAGAGCGGCCTTTGACGGGCTGGGGCTGGCAGAGCTTTGCCGCCCTTTATAATGCTCAGGAGCCGCCGGAGCTGCTGGGCCATTGCCACAATCTGTACCTACACCTGGCAGCCGAGGGTGGGATCCCGCTGTTGCTGGGCCATCTGATCCTGTGGGGCTGGATTTTGGCGCGGGGATGGCATGCTTGGCGGCGCTCTCAAGAAAGTGTCCTGCTGGGGATGCTGCTGGCCTTGACGGCGTTTTTTGCCTCAGGGCTTTTGGATGTGGTGATGTTGGATGGCCGCATCCACCTGTTGGTAACCTTGCTGTTGGGGGCAGTTTGGGGAGCCAGCCTCGAGCAGCGCTCGACAAAGGGCCAATGCAACCAAGATCTGGGATAGCTTTCCCAAGGGGGTCACGGTTGAATGCCCCACCATGGGCGTCGGCGCTGCCTGGCAATAGGGAATGACTCTTGACCTAGCAGTAAATCCAAAATCCATGGGTTCCCACCCGTAGGAAATCCTTGTGGTGAACCTGTACCGAGATGTGTTGTGGCCTCTGCTTTTTTCTGGGCTGAGAGCCGACCCGGAAGCGGTCAAGATGGGCCTGCTGCGCGCCTTGCATTGGATCGATGCCACCCAGGCCACCGGGATCCTATCGGCTCTGGAGCGACTGTTTTGCTACCGGGATCCCCGGCTAGCGGTGTCGCTGTGGGGCCTTACCTTTCCCAATCCCCTTGGATTGGCTGCGGGCTTCGACAAAGATGGCCTGGCTCTGGGCGTCTGGCCCAGCCTAGGATTTGGTTTTGTAGAGGTGGGCACCATCACTCCTCAGCCCCAACCGGGCAACCCCAAACCTCGCCTGTTTCAACTGCCCCAAGATCGCGCCGCCCTCAACCGCATGGGCTTTAACAACCAAGGGGCGGCGGCTCTGGCGGAACGGTTGCGCCGGCTACAGCAACGTCCCATCCCCATTGGAATTAACCTGGGCAAAGCCAAAATCACCCCTCTGGAAGAAGCGGCTGCCGATTACCTGGCCAGCTTCCGGCTGCTCCAGGATCTGGGGGACTACTTTGTGGTCAACGTCAGCTCCCCCAACACGCCGGGGCTGCGATCCCTGCAGGCTGCTGAGCAACTGGAGCCCATCCTATCTGCCTTACAGCGGGAAAATCAGAAGCGAAAACCCCTCCTGGTGAAGATCGCCCCCGATCTGGACTGGCCCGACATCGACAGCATCCTGGAGCTGGCCCAAGACCATCAACTGGCCGGGATCGTGGCCACCAACACCACCCTCCGCCGCGATAACCTGAAAACCCGTTTCCTGCCTGGCCGCGGGATCCCCTTCGCACCAGCGGAGTCTAGGCCAATCCTTGCAGAAGCCGGCGGGATCAGCGGTGCCCCCTTGCGGGAGCGTTCCACCCAAGTCATCCGCTACATCCACCGCTCCACCCAAGGAAAATTGCCCATCATCGGAGTGGGGGGCATCTTCACCTTGGCCGACGCCTTGGAGAAACTGGAAGCGGGAGCCAGCCTGCTGCAGGTCTACACCGGCTGGGTTTACGAAGGGCCGGGTATGGTGCCGCAATTGCTCCGAGGCCTAGCCCGCTCTTCTCCCCCCAGCCCTGATGTTACACTTCCCCCAGAGAATACCCCTGTGGGTCAGATCCAGGCGTAAGATCGTTAGGGATCCCTGAGGAAGCTTGCCGGTGAACCTGCTGCAACACCTCTTCAAAACCCCCCATCCGGTCATTGGGGTGGTTCATTTGTTGCCGCTGCCCACCTCACCCCGTTGGGGGGGGGACTTGGAATGGGTGATCGCTCAGGCAGAACAGGCAGCTACTGCCCTGGCTGCAGGAGGGGTAGACGGGATCCTTGTCGAGAACTTTTACGATGCCCCCTTTGCCAAGGATCGGGTGGACGCAGCGGTGGTCAGCGCCATGACCGTCATCGTCCAGCGGCTGAAAACCCTGGTCTCGCTGCCGGTTGGGATCAATGTCTTGCGCAACGATGGCTGCAGTGCTCTGGCAATTGCCGCCTGCGTGGGGGCGCAGTTCATCCGGGTGAATGTGCTCTGCGGGGCGATGGTGACCGACCAAGGCATTATCGAGGGGAATGCCTACCGCCTGCTGCGCTATCGCCGGGAGCTGGGGGCTAATATCAAGATTTTCGCCGATGTGCTGGTGAAACACGCTCAACCCCTAAGTCCCATCAGCCTGGATGCGGCTATTACCGACACGGTGGAGCGCGGCCTGGCCGATGCCATCATCCTTTCCGGTTGGGCCACCGGCAAGCCACCCCTTCTGGAGGAGCTGGAGCTGGCCCGCAAAGTTGCTCCTCAGGTGCCGCTGCTCATCGGCTCGGGGGCTACTGCTGAAAACATCGGCAGCCTGATCCGGCGGGCAGATGGAGTAATTGTGGCCAGTTCTCTGAAGCGGTCTTCCCGTTCCGCAGGCATGCCGGCAGGCTATTCGGATCCCTTTCCCATGATCGACCCGATTCGGGTGCGGCAGTTTGTGGAAGCACTGCACCTTGCGCTCCGTGAGCGGGCCTCCAACCATGCTTGTCTGGCCGCTCCCGGCTCTGGTTCCAACTAGCCGTTGGCGCTAGGATTGGGATCTGGCTGCAATGGAGCGCTCCTCTTTAGACTATGTCATCAGACTATGTCGTCCCTTGATCTGGAGGGCTTGGATTCTGTATACCACCCTTCTGGTTCGGCTCTTGGGCCTGCAGAAGAAGCCTTTTGGAGCTCTGTTCCGGCTCGCACCCCCCGCATTTGGGTTGTTGATGATGACCCAGTGGTTCGTTGCTACATTATCAATGTTCTCAAAGGCTCTCAGTACTACGTGGAAAGCTGGGAAAGCGCCCGAGCAGCTTGGGATCCCTTGCAAAGCTTGGAAGAGAGCGAGTGGCCCGACATGGTGATCTGCGACTGGGTCATGCCTGAGATGTCGGGGGTAGAGTTCTGTTGCCGTCTCAAGGGATCCGCAGCAGGGCAGTTCGTCTATTTCATTTTGCTCACGTCCCGTTCTGAAGTTGAGGCTCGGGTAGAGGGGCTGGATGCGGGGGCGGATGAATTCATCACCAAGCCGGTCGATCCCGAGGAGCTGCGGGCGCGGGTGCGGGCAGGGTTACGTCTCCAGCGGCTCACCCAAGCTTTGGCCCAGGCCAACCGGCAATTGCGAGCCCGCAATGAGTTGTTGGAGTCTTTGTCTTTGACGGATCCCTTGACCGGGGCGTTGAACCGGCGAGCTCTGGATCAGGCGCTGCCCCATTTGCTCAAGCAGGTGGGGCCCCGCGGGGAGGCTCGCTACCGCTATCTCTGCCTGCTGATGATGGATGTGGATCATTTCAAGCAGGTCAACGACAGCTACGGCCACTACATTGGCGACTGTGTGCTGCAGGCCATCGTCGGGCGGCTGCAAAATCAACTGCGGCCCTCCAGCCTGCTCTACCGCTATGGTGGGGAAGAATTTGTTTGCGTTACGCCCGGGCTTAGCCCCCCCCGCTGCGGTCGCTACGCAGAGTCTCTGCGGCAGGCTATCGCCAAACGGCCCATTGACATCTCCCCCAAGCGCAGCCTGCCTGTTACCATCAGCATCGGTGGGATCGTGCTCAGCGAAGACTACTGCCCAGAACCGGAAACCGCCTTGCAGCAGGCGGATAGCGCGCTCTACCAGGCCAAGCAGGCAGGGCGCAACCGAGTTCACATCCTCATCCCGACTCCAGGGGTTTATCTGCCCTCTTCCAGCGGATAGCCAGAGGCCACCGCCAAGGCTTCCAGAGAGCGAACGCCTGTGTAGGTGCGGCCATTGATGATCCAGGTGGGATAGCTGGTGATCCCCGCTTCTGTGCATTCTTGAGCTTGGGGAGTGCCGGGGCCGTTGGGGGAGCACTCCACGTAGGGCACTTGGTCGAAAGCTGCCCCGAACAGCTCTTTCTGATCTTGACAATGGGGGCACCAATAGGCCCCGTACATGGTGCCGCCGATCTGCCGCAGGTGGGCTGCTAACCCTACCGCCAGGGGGCTAGGCGGGGGAACTTGGTTGGCGTACACCCCAATCGTGGTCACCAATGTGAGAAAGGCCACCAGAATGTAGCTGAAGGCCAGCTTGCCCCCATCCAGCCAGCGGTGGCCCAGCACGGTCACCAGCCCCAGCCCCGCCACCAAGATGATCGCGGTGGTGCAGTACATGCAGAATTGCCGTAGCACTGCCACCATCAGGTAAAGCATGTACATCTCAAAGGCGGTCATGGCGGAAACCAAGCCAAACAGGGCCGGCCAGCGCCACCGCTTCACCAATGGGAGCCCATCCGGCAGCACCGCCAGCGCCAAGACTCCCAGAAACCCCAGCAGGCCAACAGCCGCTGTCGGGATCCCCAAAAACTCTGCCCAACGGCTGGAGAGCACCAGGTCACACCCTCCATCCCCAGTGCAGAAGGCGGCGGGCTGCTCCGTCAGCTTGGTGTAGGTGAGATAGGCCGTCAACAGGGATCCCAGGCCGGCCAGGATCGCCAAGATCAGACGGGAATGGCGCTGCAGCCAGGTCTCTTCTTGGGCTTTGAGTTTGAGATAAGAAGCCATGGCGTTTCAGGGGTTTCAGCAGTTGGACACCCCCGATTATAGTGGGGCAGAACTGGCCTCGTCCGTGGGCTCCGACGCAGAAGAGCCGCTTGAGCGCCGCACCTGGGCGGCAAACCTATCTCCCAGCGGATCCAGCTCCCCCAGGGATCCCAGTTTGGAGTCGGAGATAGGCCGGTCGCAGAGACCCCAACGGCGGCGGAAGTAGCGGGCTAGATCTCTTTCTGCCAGGGCCAGGTACACCGGTCGGCCATGGGGACAAGTGTGGGGATTGGCGGTGCGCTGCCAAGCTTCCAACAGCTTTTGCATCTGCTCCAGGGTCAGCGGGATCCCGTTGCGCAGGGCGCCACGACAGGCCACTGTTACCTGGGCTGCCTGCAAATCTTGACAACCACTGAGCTCCAGCAGGGATCCCTGTACCTCTTCCGGATCTTCCGACCCTAAAGCCAGAGGGATGCGTCGAATGAGATGGGTATTGGGGCCAAAGGGTTCTGGCTCCAGCCCCAACTGCTCCAACCGCTCCAGGGCTTGGGGCGATAGTCCTTGCAGCGTTATGGGCGTCTCCGGTGCTACCAGTTGCCAATGCTGCCGGATGTACTCGTAGCGAACTCGCTCGTGGGCCAGGTGCTGCTCCACCAGCCATAGCCCCTGGGGATGCTCCGCCAAGATGTAGATCCGATGCAGTTGGGCCAGCGCCCTGAGGGGAGGCAAGGGAGAAGTTGGGCGGTCAGAGGGAGGAAGATGGCTCTGAAAATCGGGCGAGACTCGATAGACCACCTTGGCCTCGCTGGCCCGGATCAGATGCACAGAGCGGCGGCTGGCTTGCCCGGATCCCAATTGCAGAAGGGAGTGCAGGTGTTGGCGCAACTGCTCCTGGCGGGCCGTCAGATTCTCCAGGTAGAGCTCGCTTTTGGCAGGATGACGGTTCCAATCCACCTGCTCTGGGGGCAGGCGCAGGTGAACAACCACCAGTGGATGACGGTGGCGAGGCAACGCGTGGTGAAAAACCGACTGGATCAGCCGTTGCCAGTCGGGCATCTGCACAAACCGTCCGTTTACGGCCACACGGATCCAATCGGGGTGGGGGCGATGCAGGCGATCCGGCAGGCCCAGCACCACTTCCCAATCGCTATCCCCATCCTGGATCCGCCGATAGCGCAGATCCGTGGGATCCACCTGCGGCAACACCTGCAGCAGCAGATCTTGCAGAGATTTTCCCGGCCAGAGGCTGAGCAGCAATTGCCCTTCCTGATGCACCTGCCAACTGACCCAGGGATGGGCTAGGGCTGCATTCTGCACCAGGGTCAGGAGCGGGCGAGTTTGGGGCAAGGCCCGACGGCGCAGAGGCCAGTCGGCAAACAAATCCGCAACCGTGACCACCGTTCCCAAGGCAGTGGCTGCCGGCTGCTTGTGGATCAGCTCCCCCTGTCGGTCGTAGGCGGCCAGCCAGCCGTGAGCATCAGAAACGTGGCGGGTTTGGATAGCCAGGGATCCCAGCCGGGCCAGGCTGTGCAAGGCTTCGCCCCGAAACCCCAGGCTGCAACCGTCCAACTTGCTGGTGGTGTGGCGACGGGCCACCTGCTCCAGCTCCGAAGCGGGGATCCCTTGGCCGTTATCGGCCACCCGCACCTGCCAGCGGCTGGGCCAGATCTCCACCTGAATGCGGGTGGCCTGAGCATCGAGGGCATTTTCCAGCAATTCTCGCAGAGCAGCCCCCAGCGAGTCGATCACCTCTCCCGCGGCCATCTGGGCGATCCGCTCTGGGTTCAGGGGTTGGATTTTGGACATGGAGTGAGTTGAGAAAGCAGACTCTCTTCCTGCCAGCTTGTCGCCAAAAGGCCAACAGCGCCGAGCTTTAGCTTAGCTCTCTCCCTCTGTTGCCAGTGGACAGCGCCTTGCCAATGGTTTTCATTAACTTCAAGGCTCCCCTCAGGCCAAGTGAAGGATTGAGGTTCCGCCTTCCTGCCCATCGGTAACCGCCAAGAACTTCGAGAAATTTCGAGAACAAGAGAGCTGAGCGGGTGGCCAGTCATAAGGAAACCTTAAAATCCCAAGGCCAGCCATCAGCCTCTACTAGGATTTAAATAGTAAAATTTCTCATTAAGGAGGAGATTATGGCAGCACAGCAAGCTCCGGCCCGAGAGCTATTCAAGGAGGCTTTTGAGAATCGCTACACCTGGGACAAAGACTTTCCTGGCTACCGAGCTGAGATAACCTACTTTCCCAAAGAAGGTGACAGCAGCCTCTCCTTCTCAGGAGTTGTGAGTATTGACCGCAACATGAAGATCGATGTTGCCGGCGTCGAGGACGAGGAGATCCGCCAGAAAATACGGGAACAGATGTGGGAAGTCATGGTGCATCGCGTTCGTCATTCCTTCGACGAGGAACACGGTGGCCACACCTTTGCCTATGGAGAGCCACAAAATTCAGACATCACTGAAGTTCTTGTTTCGGGCTTATCTTCTACCGATAGGTACTGGGTTCAGGGCAAGCACATTCAAATGGTACATCGCCATCTTGCCAATCGGACAATTACAGTCTCAGTTCAAGAGTTTTACGATACAGGTGAGGGCTACCTACCCACTCACTACACTGCTGAGTATTGTAGCCCAGGAACTGGAGAAAAAACTCAAGCAAAGATGATCTACGAAGATCGTTATCAAAAAATAGGTCGGTATTGGATTCTGGTTGAGAGAAGAATTTGGGAAGAGCAGGATGGCCAAAAAAGTTCATCCCCTCAACTTTTCCTCTTCTCTAATATTCGATTTTTCGAATAGCTGAGAAAAATAAGTTTTTCTTTGCGGCTGTGGGCATCTCTCATTATAGAAGGTGATGAGTTGCTCACAGCCAAGCTCAAAACAGATGGCCACAGGGTACAGCCTGTCAAGGACTCAAGGGGTACAATAGCAGCACTTAGCAAACCAACTTCGGAAGGAGGATGGATTGATCAGTAGTAAAGAAGTCTTCACTATCTGCTCCATGCTATATTTCCCAATTCTGCAAAGCTTTGGAGTTACCTATGTCTAAGCTGGACTTAAAAAATGCACCTGGACACCAGGTACTGGCTGCGGCAGGTAAAAAGGCACTTCGACCGGGGGGCTTTGGCGCTACCGAACGGCTCTTCAAGTTTGCCGAGTTCCGTCGAGGAGAAACTGTGCTGGAACTTGCCTCAGGCCTTGGCTACACGGCTATTCGATTGGCAAAGCGCTATGGCATACATGTTACCGGCATTGAGAAAAATCCAGATAACATTGCTCGCACTCGCGCTAATGTTTCTGCAGCAGGGCTAGCCGGCCAAGTTGAGATCCTCGAGGGCGATATCTTTCACCTAGATCAAATCGATCAGAAATTTGACTATGTCTTGGCGGAAGCTATTTTAACAATGCAGTCCGATGCAGGAAAATCTAAGATTTTGTCAGGGATTTACAATTGCCTCAAGCCAGGGGGTAAGTTCCTCAGCCATGAGCTGCGAGTTGAGGGATCCAACAGCGACGCTATCCGCAAGGAGTTATCCTCCGTAATCCATGTCAATGCCAATCCTTTATCTACTGACAGCTGGCTTGCAACTGTTCAGCAAGCAAATCTTACGGTTGTCCAGTATGCCACCGGCCCCTTAACTTTGCTCAATCCCGTTGCTATTGCTACAGAGGAAGGATTGCCGACGCTCTTAACTATGGTGTGGAATGTGCTTACACGTCCTGTAATCCGGCAGCGGATCTTATCTATGAAGCAAATCTTTAGCCGATATCGAAATAACCTAGGCTACATCATACTGATTGCCAAGAAGGAGGCTTAATGATGTCTCTTGTCTCCCCTGAGTCACCTTTTTTGCAGCTCAAAGATCACATTGCTTATTCTGTGGAAGGAGTTCTCAGCAAGATCATTTGGAAAAGTGAAGTCTGCCAACATACTCTTTTCTGTATGGCGGGAGGCACAAGTATTTCCGAGCATACCTCCACAAGGGACGCTACTCTCCACGTCATTGAAGGAACTGGAGTCTTAACCCTTGCAGGTGAGAAGATCTCTCTATCTCCGGGCATATTTGTCTTAATTTCGGCAAATGTTCCCCATGAGTTAGAAGCCACTGCTGACCTTGCTTTTGTTCTGACTTTATCAAAGGCAAGTTAAGAACGCCGCCTTTTACTCAGCCAGCCGCTTAACATCGCCAAAGCAAACATTCCCAGCAAAGCAAAGCCCAGCAGCCACCTTCCCTGCTCTAGGATCCCTGCCCCCAGAGCCACTACTGGGGGTGTAGAGACGGCAATGCCCAAAGCTAGGGCGAGAAGAAAGTTCTGCCATTTTATTTGGGTTAGGCCGGCGGCGTAGGCGACAAAGTCGAATAGGCCCGTCATTAAAAAACCAGCTGTAAGAAAAATATTGTTTTCCAGATAGTTAGCTGAAAGGGCATCGACTTTGTACATCCATTGTCGCCCAACTACTCGCTGTACTAGGTCTCTACCAAACTTTCTGGCTAGGTAGAAGTTAAGTGTACAAGAGATAAAATCAGCAATTGCAATGTAAAGGATTCCCGATCCAAATCCAAAGAGGGCTCCTGCCAAGATGGAGTAAAGGGTGCTGGGTATGGCAGGAATAATAATACTCAGGGAGCGTAATCCAATCAGGGCAAGGGGTGCCCAGGGGCCTAGTTTTGCTATAAATTCTCGAGTTGCCTCTGGATCTAAGCGACGGGCCAGCAAGATGGCAGCTAACAGGACAACAAGCAACAACAGCAGTGAGAGGATGTCTTTCCTTTTTCTGGAATTGATTTTGCTGCTAGAGGACAAATCCTCTGAGGGGGTAGGGGACGATCCTACTGACTCGCCATCTGCTGACTTGTCAAAGGTAGTGCCGGGCGGATAATAGAGTTCATCCTTCAGGATCCAACCTGTTTTCTGTTGCAGATAGGCATGTGTGCTCAAGCCCAGACGCTTTGCCTCGGTGGCAACAGCCTTGTAGTCTAAGCCCAATAGCTCGCAGAGCTCTTTTTGTCGAATACCAGAAGGTGGCTGCATAGGGCAAAAGATCTCTACTTTCTCTGCTAGATGCTTAAGGTTTCCGAGGGATGCTCGAAGTAGGCATGATTTTCATAAGGCTTGTTTTGCTAGTGTAGAAGGTGTCATGTATTTTGCTTTTTAGAGGTTGATAATGATCTTGTGTATTGGCGATGTTCTTAGTTTAGCAGAATTGCAACAGATTCTGTCCCTCATAGCCGATGCTGAATTTGTGGATGGTGCTCTGACGGCAGGCTGGAATGCCAGGCTTGTCAAAAACAATAGGCAAATGCCAAAGGGATCCCTTCAGCAACGGAAGATAGAGGAGATTATCTTGGCAGCTCTAGAGCGTAATTTGTTGTTCCAGATGGCTGCCCGGCCCAAGCTCATTCATTCCATTTTAATTAGCTGCTACGAAGCGGGAATGTCCTATGGCACTCATACCGACGATGCGCTGATGCTCGATCGGCATCAGCTGATGCGCACGGATATTTCCTTTACGCTATTTCTAAGTGCCCCTGAAGACTATGATGGCGGTGAGCTGAAGATCGAGAGTAGCGAGGGGGAGCAAGCCTACAAGCTGCCGGCGGGTGCTTTGATCCTCTATCCTGCTTCCACCTTGCACCGAGTTGAGCCTGTAACCCGTGGGATCCGCTATGCTGCCGTCAGTTGGGTTCAAAGCCTAATTAGGGATCCGCAAGAACGCGAGATCCTCTTTGATTTACAGACTGTGCGGCAGCAGATGTTTCAGGAATCGGGCAAGACACGCCACTTTGATTTGATCTCCAAAGTTTACGCGAACCTGCTGCGGAAATGGGCAGAGCTCTAGAGGGATCGAAGAAAATAGAGCAGGGCTTCTCTGTCTTCAGCAGCCATATTTTTAAAGATCTCGCGGGAGCGTTCAGCTTCTCCCCCATGCCAGAGAATGGCCTCCTCGAGGCTGCGGGCGCGGCCATCGTGCAAATAGCCGGAGGAGGGCAGAACTGTCTGCGACAAGCCGATGCCCCACAAAGGGGGGGTGCGCCATTCTCGGCCCGTGGCCTCGAAGTCAGCGCGGCCATCTGCTAGTCCTTCGCCCATGTCATGCAACAGCAAATCGGTGTAGGGGTGGATGACTTGGTTGGCCAGGGCAGGGATCTCATGAATGCCGGTTTGTAGCTCTGGTCGGTGACACTTGGCGCATTGGGCTTGGACGAAGAGCTTTTCCCCTCGCTGAACTTGGGGATCCTGCCAAAGGGCGCGGCCAGGCACGGCCAGGGTTTGCACGTAAACGGTTGTCGCTTGGAGAGTGGCCTCGTCGATATCTTGGCTGCCATCCGCGGCCGGAAAAAGAGGATTCGTGACACCCATGTCGTTGGCGTAGGCGGCCGCAGTTTGTTGCCTGAGGTTGGGGGTATTGGCTTTCCAACCAAACCGTCCCAGCACCAGACGCTGCTGCTCTTGATCCCAAACCAAGTTGGGGCGGCCAGAGATGCCATCCCCATCGGCGTCGTCAGGATCGGCTGCTGCCAGGATCCTAGAAGCGGGAACGGCCTCCAGTAGGCCCGCTCCAAACACCGGCTGGGGGATCCGCAGGGAGATGAGGACAGGATCGATGGGCGATCCCTCCAGAGTTAACAGCTTTACAACAGGAGAACGCAGCCTGTAGGGAGTTCCGTCGGCGTACTCTCTGGTCTGCTCTACCCAGTGCAACTCCACCTTGGCCTCTGGCCGATAGCCCCGAACGGCCTTTTCTTGAACCTGCGTGCCGATGCCGGCCACAGGGGGAGTGTTGCTATGAGGAGCAATGGCCTCCCATCCAAAAGGCTGGGGATCCCCGCTTCTATCCAGGGATCCAACCTGGCTGACTCTGACGACCCGCTGCCCCTTGTCAGGAAAACCTCGGCCGTTTTTAACATGACAACCGGCGCAGGAGTTGTTGTTGAACAGAGGCCCAAGGCCGGGGTTAACAGGCGCCGGAGCGGTGACGAAGCGAGCCTCAAAGGCGATGTCCCCCAGGGCATGCAACCTGGCCCAGCGGGGATCCAAGTTGGGAGCCGGCTGCTCGTAGGCTGTTGAGGTGCGGTTCCAAAGGGTTGTTTCGCCACCCGCTCGAGGGGGCAATGGCTGGGATCCCTCTGGGGCAGCGGGGAAAGCCAGAAAGCTCGCCGCCCAAAGAGAGGCCAATCCCAGCATGAAAATCTGGAGAAGACGACGCATCGGCTATCAAAATATCGGCAACTCAGCTCTTTTGGGACTTTCTTACTACTGCAGGAGCGGCACAACTTCCTGAGCAAAGCTGTCGAAAGCGTCTTCAATTTTTTCCATAGCGGCAGTAATAGATCCACGGGCATTGGCATCGCAAAGGCTTTTTTCGATAGGGGCAGGGATCCCCTGGAGAGCCGCCGCCGCTGCTTGTAACTCCGACTGAATTTGACTATCCAAATTGGGATTGATGTCCCGGACAAATTGGCTCAGGCCACGACCTTTTCTATCTCTAAATCCGCCCAAGTAAGCATACTGAACGCTGCGCACATTGGCCTGGAACTCCGGCAGCGAATGGTGGGCAAAGCGACTTTCCAGCAGAAAAGGATTTTGCTGGGCGAAGGCTTCGCCAATTTTGACCTTGCCCAGCTCGTCCAACATGCCGAGAATACCTTGGGCTATTTCTTCAGCAGCAGCTTGCAGCGTGAGATAACTCTTGCTGCCCTCGCCGGCTTTTACCCATTCTTCGCGAAAAGCAGGCAGCCCTTGCACTCCCTCTGTCCAGCTTTTGAGCAGCTTTGCCGCCGTATCCGCCAAAACTGGGCCAAGGGCAGCCAAGTACTCCCGATCCCGCTCGGTAAAGTCTTGCAAAGACTTGTTGTTATCCACGCCAAAGAGCAAGAAGGCCACGGCATGAAATCCCTTTTGCCCGCTTTCCAACTCGGCCACGGTCTCTGGAGTGAGGGGATCGCCGCTGTTGAGAACTTCCAGCACCTCCACCTCGTTCAGGGGCCATTCGTCCAAATCCGCATCCAGCCCCAAATAAGCCGCCGGCCCAAAGGCAAAAGCCTCGCTCTCCTCCCAAGTGATGCGGGCAACAGACCAAGCCTGGCGAGCCGCTTGCAAAGTCTGGGCATTGGGATCTTGCACGAAGGCCTGGATGGCCTGAGACAGGGCCTGGGTATCGGCGACCAACTGCTCATAGGCAGGGATCACCACCTGATCGGCAAAGTCGAGCAAAATCTGCCGATCCTGAAACCGCTGCTCAGGAGAGAGCACAACGGCTGGCCGGCGAGAGCCTGCCCCTTCTTCCCCACCCTCGCCGCCGCCATCCACCGGGATAGGCCGACACTCCGGGTTCATTTGAGCTGCCTGCTGAGGCGAAGCCTGGCTCAGGGCCGGTGGATCCCCGCCGCCCGCAGCCGAGGGATCCTTTTGGGTTTCCCCGCAAGCGGCCCCGCTGACCAGAACATAAAGCCCTATCCCCGTCCACAGCTTCAGATACCTCGACATCTCCTCCGACTCCTTTGCCCTCGACTTGGCCAACTTTGGCTTGATTGTAATCCAGCTATTGCGACTCAATCTTAAGAAGGGAGAGATTTTTATCACCGGCTGCCACCGGATCGCCCGGCTCGTCCCTCTGCGGGCCAGCTTCCATCTGCAGCTTCCCCAGGTGGGGCTATGGGCGGATACAAGTCCGACTCTTAACAAAACTTAACTCTAAAGACATTGATATTTGTTTGCAAGAAGCCTAGAGTAGGTCACAGCTCGCTGTTGAGATTTACTCTCAACAGTTGGTTACGTGTCTCGAAAGGATGTGTCCGTGCGGCCAGAGGCGGGCCTGGGGCAAGGTCTCTGGCCTTTTCCTAGAAAAGCTTGTTTAGAAACGCAAGAGGAGCGGAGATGACAGCGACGACACTCAAGCAAGAAGGGGGATCTAGCTCGCAACAACAGATCCCGTGGTGGGCGGGCAACGCCCGTTTGACCGATCTTTCTGGCCGGCTGCTGGGGGCGCATGTGGCCCATGCCGGGCTGATCGTTCTCTGGGCAGGGGCGATGACCCTGATCGAGTTGGCCAAGTTTGACCCCAGCCGACCGATGTATGAGCAGGGGCTGATTCTCTTGCCCCACCTGGCCAGCTTGGGGCTGGGGGTGGGATCCGGCGGGGAAGTCCTGGATACGGATATCTACTTTGCGGTGGGAGCGATCCACCTCATCAGCTCTGCCTTTTTGGGGTTTGGCGGCATTTTTCATGCCCTGCGCGGGCCGGCGGTGCTGGATCCCAAAGCCTTTCCCCTGTTTAGCTACGACTGGCAAGACAAAAACAAGATGACCACCATCCTAGGGATCCACCTGGTGCTGCTGGGATTGGGAGCCTGGCTTTTGGTGCTCAAGGCAGTGGTGTTTGGCGGCTTGTTCGACCCGGTGGCAGGAGAGGTGCGCCTGGTGTCTCCCAACTGGAACCCCTTTGGCCACCTGTTGGGCATAGAAGGGCGCCACTGGATCGCCGGGGTGGACACTTTAGAAGACGTGGTGGGCGGCCACCTCTGGCTGGGCTTGCTCCTGGTGTCAGGTGGGGTTTGGCATATCGCGACCAAGCCTTTTGCCTGGGCAGAACGGATTTTTATCTGGTCTGGGGAAGCTTATCTTTCCTACAGCTTGGGAGCTTTGGCCTTGATGGGATTTATTGCCGCCTATTTCGTTGCCGTTAACCCAGTGGTCTATCCCGAAGTTTTCTATGGGCCGCTGCTGCAGGTGGGCTTGGATCGCTATCCCTTTTTTGAGCAAGGAGAGGCTCTCACGTCTAGGGTTTGGCTGGCCAATGCCCACTTTTGGCTGGCCTTTTTCTTCCTTCAGGGCCACCTTTTCCATGCCCTGAAAGCCCGAGGATTCAATTTCCGTACCGGCAGAGTAGAGCTCGCTGCACAGCAGGCCTAACGGCACGCTGAAGGCATTGACTATCTAGCCATCTGATTTTGAGCTTCGCACTTGCAGTTTCGAGGTAGGAGCAATGGCAAAAATAGGTCTATTTTTCGGCACTCAAACCGGAAATACCGAAAGAGCTGCCGAGATGATTCAAAAAGAGCTGGGCGAAGACAATGTAGATTTAATTGACATTGCCGAGGCCAGCATTGAGGACTTTGAGAAGTACGACTACTTAATCATCGGCTGTCCAACTTGGAATATTGGGGAGCTTCAGGCTGATTGGGATGGTTTTTTCCCAAATTTGGATGAGATCGATTTTTCCGGTAAGACGGTAGCCTACTTTGGAGTTGGGGATCAGTTGGGCTATCCCGACAACTTTCAAGATGCCATGGGGATCCTGGCCAAAAAAATTGCCGAGCGTGCCGGCAAAAATGTCGGCTCCTGGCCTACAGAAGGCTACGAGTTCAACGAGTCTAAGGGAGTGGTTGACGGTGAGTTTGTCGGCCTTGCTCTGGACGAAGATAACCAACCAGAGCTGACGGAAAAACGAATTAAAGAGTGGACGGCTAAACTAAAAACGCTCTTCAATCTGTAATTCAAACCCGGCTTCTTAACTTGTCATTGATACTGTGGGAGTTTGTCATGACCGGCGCAGTTCTATCTTCATCGCCTACTTCTGCTGAGGGATCCCCTCAGGTCAGTTGGTTGGCAGGGAATGCTCGTTTGCTCAACCTATCCGGAAAGCTGCTGGGGGCCCACGTGGCCCATGCGGGGCTGATCATGCTGTGGGCCGGCGGCATGACCTTGTTCGAGGTGGCCCACTGGGATCCAAATCAACCTATGTACAGCCAGGGGCTGATTTTGTTGCCCCATCTGGCCAGCTTGGGCATCGGCGTCAACGCAGAAGGGGTGGTTACGGATCCCTATCCCTTTTTTGTCGTGGGCGTTCTGCACCTAATTGCCTCGGCAGTGCTGGGGGCAGGAGGGATCTTCCATGCCCTTTTGGGACCAGAGGTGCTGAGCAAGGGGAAAACCTTTGCCGAGTTTTTCGGCTACGACTGGGAAGATGACGACAAGATGACCACCATCCTCGGCATCCACCTGCTGCTGCTGGGGCTGGGTGCATGGCTGCTGGTGGCCAAGGCTCTCTTTTGGGGAGGGCTGTACGATGCCAACCTGGGCCGCGTGCGGATCGTTGCGGATCCCACCCTCAATCCGCTGCGGATCTTTGCCTACCTGACGCCGCTCATGGGTCAGCAGGGCATGGCCGCCGTGAACAATCTGGAAGATCTGGTGGGAGGGCACATCTATGTCGGCCTGCTCTGTGTGCTGGGGGGATGGTGGCACATAGCCACACGGCCCTTTGCCTGGGCCAAGCAGGTGCTGATCTACTCGGGCGAAGCCTACCTCTCCTACAGCCTGGGGGCCCTGGCCTACATGGGCATCTTGGCGGCCTATTTTGTCAGCGTCAACGAGATCGCCTATCCGGTGGCTTTCTACGGGCCGCTGGGGCTGGCTGCCGACGAGATGGGTGTGGTGAGCAGCCGTACCTGGTTGGCTACAGCCCACTTTGTCTTGGGGATCCTGTTTTTGGCGGGGCACATCTGGCATGCCATCCGGGCGCGGGCGGCGGCCAGCGGCTTTGACTTCCAGCACGGGGGCTGGGTGCGAGCCACAGATCCGCAGGTGGGCAACTTGGACACGCCGGTAAACCGGGGCGATCTCACCCTGCTGCTGCTGCAAAACCTGCCCATCTACCGGGAGGGCCTCTCTCCTTTTTTGCGCGGCTTGGAGATCGGCATGGCTCATGGGTACTTCCTGGTGGGGCCGTTTTACAAGTTGAGTCCGCTGCGGAATTCGGAGCAGGCCCTGACGGCAGGGACGCTGGCGACCATCGGCCTGGTGCTGATCCTGACGGTTTGTCTCTCCATTTACGGACGGGTGTCCTTTCCTCGCTCGCGGCTGGTGGCAGTGGTCAATACCCCCTACGGCGAGGTGGCCTATCCGACGCCGGGCGTGCAACTGATGGCCGAATCGCAGGGATCCCCTCAGCCGGTGCGAGTACCGGCAGGATCGGAGGACTTGCCCGAAAACTTGCGCACCCGTGCCGGCTGGAGCCAGTTGGCGGGAGGGTTTCTGGTGGGCGGCGTTGGCGGTGCCCTGTTTGCCTACATGCTCCTGAACAGTGCGGACGTGTTGGCCCAGATTTTGCCTGGGCTGTGAATGAGGTTTGAGGCTCCCTGGTTCGGGGATCTGCAGAAAGGAGAGGGGTATTGTCCCCTCTCCTCTATCCAGATCGGCTCGGATCCTTTGGGCCGCATTTTCCAATGGCAATTGCACTGTTCACAATTGCATGGTTCAACCGCACTTTGCCGGTTGGTTTCTGGCTACTGGACTTTGTAGATCTTTTGTTTGGCTAGCAGCCTTGATGGTTTTAACAGTCGAGATGGAATAGCGAATATGAGTTTAAGCTCCGCTTCTGCGCTCGCTTTTGAGGCCCTGTATCTGGGCATTTCTCCCAGTCTCAAGCTCTTTGATCAGCCTTTATTAGGATCCCTGGGGAAATGCTTTCGGATAGCCTACTGGGAGTACCACCAAACCCAGGATGAGCCTTGTAGCCTGGAGACTGTAATCACGCTGCTATACGAATATCTCAAAGCTTGGGATCGACCCGTTCATCTTATCGGCCACGGCTTGAGCGGGGTGGCCGCTTATCTTTTTGCCTGCCGTTACCCACAGCGGGTACAGTCTCTGACCTTGCTGGCCGTGGGAGGTTGGCCTGCTACCACTTGGCATGCCCATTTCTATGTGCAGCGAAAAATCTTTTGCTGGAGTCGGGAACAACTCTTGGTGCGTATAGCCCAGAGCCTTCTACCTACTTCAGAACAGTGGCGAGCACGCTCACTCTCCTATGCTCTGGCTAAAGATTTGGATACTTCTCCCATACCTCACTCCCTATTTCAGGTGATAGCGATTCCAGCCCAGAAAGTGTCGGTGCCGATGTTGGTTTGCGCCAGCAAGGATGACCCCATTGTGGATCCTGCTTCGCTCGAGAAGTGGAGAAACCACCTAAAGCCAGGGGATCAAATGTGGTTTTGCCCTGGGGGGCGACACTTTTTTCATCATTCTTTTCCAAGTTTGGTCAATCTGAAAATAATGGATTTTTGGCAGGAATTGCGTAAACTTCAGCCCAGCATGGCTTAGGGCGGCTGGACTTTCGCGGGATGATAGAATGGCTACTCATCCAAACAGCAGAGGAGCTCCGTTTGCAGCTAGGGCGAAGCAGCCCAGGTGGAGCCCCTGACAACAGGAAAACGGGCAGGGGTGGAATGAGGCCATTGAGCTCCCGGTAAAATTGATAGAATAGGGCAAGCCCCCAACTTGGATAGGGAATGGGCTTGACCGCGGAATCCTCGGCTATGTTCGACAAACTGCTCTTTCCCATCGATAACTCGCGTGAAACCAGCCACGCCTTGCCCTTGGTGGCGGACATAGCACAGCGCTACAAGAGCCAAGTGTATTTGCTTTCTGTGCTGGATGATACGGAGCTTGACCCGGAGCGAGCCGAGCAAGCCCGGCAGAACATCCACAACCTGCTTAAGCAAACGGAGTCTGGCCTGCATCAAATCGGCCTTAGCAACGTCAAGAGTGAGTATCGAGAGGGGAAGGTACCTTTTGTCATCTGTGATGTGGCAGACGAGCTGGAGATCAGCCTGATTGTGATGGGCTGCCGCGGCCTCACCCTATCTGGAGAGGGGCAGAACAACTCCGTGAGCCACCGCGTGATCGATCTCTCCCCCTGCCCGGTGTTGGTCGTGCCCTGAGGAGAGGGATCCCATTGACCAAAAGGCGCGGCAAGCCCCGTCCTTCAGGGCGGGGAAGGATAGCGCCGACCGTAGCCGACGCCCTTTAAAAACGCAGTGCCGGCCATGT
>NZ_JBSSAB010000035.1:0-35785 GCF_054058195.1 Thermostichus sp. OS-CIW-29 | reverse complement strand
AACTCTCTCTTCTGTCTGTAAAAAAGCCAATATCTTCTGCCATTTGTTTTCATCTAAAAAAACCAACTTCATCCTCTTTCCTCTATAAATTATTCCCTCTATCCTAACATAAGATCAACACGACCTAGGCTGGCTCGGAGTCGGGCAACACCTTCAACACCACCAGCGTTGTGTCGTCCACGGGCTCAGGCCGCAGGGAAATTTCATCCTGCAACAGGAGCTCTGGATCCTCGGGCAGCCATAGGGGAAGAGGATGGGATCCCCGACGGCCTCGGAAGGCATCCATCTGCTCAAACAAGCTCTCCAAAATGTCTTCGGGGGAGTCGTAGCGACGGGCAGCGTACTGGATGGCGTCCATCAGCCCAGAGGTTTCCAAGCGCTCGCCGCGGGTGTTGGCTGTCTCCGTGTAGCCATCGGTGTAGTACACCACCACATCCCCGGGTTGCAGTTGCACGCAGCTTTCCGAGTAGTGGCTGTTTTCTTCCAAGCCGATCAGCGCCCCCTCTGTGTCCAGGGGTTGAATTTCTCGGGTGCGGGCCTGCCACCACAGGGTGGGGTTGTGGGCCGCGTTGCTGAAGCAGAGGCGATGGGAGCGGGGATCGTACTCCGAATAAAACAGGCTGATGAAGCGATTGGAGTTTTCCAGGTCACTGTACATGGCCCGGTTCAGATGTTGCAGAACACGGGCCGGCGAATGGCGGTTGAGGGCCTCCGCCCGCACCATGGCGCGGGTCATGGTCATCAACAGGCCGGCGGGCACCCCTTTGCCCATCACATCCCCAATGACGATGGCCAAGCGAAAGCCTGCCGTTTCTTCAGATGAGTCGGATGTTTCCAGGCGTTCGCCGGGAATCTTGATGAAGTCATAGTAGTCGCCCCCCACTTTGCTGGCCACCCGGCAACGGGCTGCCAAGCGAATCCCCTTGACTTGAGGGCACTCCCGAGGTAGCAGTTGGGTCTGGATGTAAGAGCCAATCTCCATTTCTTTTTCCAGGGCCATCTTGCGGCGCAAGGCTGCCGTCAAGCGGTCATTTTCGATGGCCACCCCTGCCTGATCGGCGACCAAGCGCAACAGTTGTTGGCGACGTTCATCCCAGTGGTAGCCAGGCTGACGGCTGAAGACGTACAAGCGACCCTGGACAGAGTTGCGAATCAGCAGCGGCGTGCCGAAAAGGCGTACATCCGGCCCCAAGCTCTGGCGGAACCGTTCGTCCAAGAGGTGTTCCAGGGCAGGGATCTTAACAGACAGGGATCCCTCCGTTTTGAGGATGGGCTCTTGAGCCGAGAGGGTCTGGGTAATTTGCTCCATCTCAGCCCGAATCTGCTCGCGGTGATTGAGATCGGAACAATGCAGTTGATCCAACTGGATGGTGCCGTTGGGATTGAACAAAACCAGGGCTCCGCCTTCGGCATCGGTCAGTTGGCTGGCCACAAAAGCCGTCAGCTCCAGGATCTGGTTCAAGTTGTTAAAAGAGCGCAGAGCAAAAGCCAGCCACGCCAGCAGATACTGCATCCGATGGTGTTCTCTCTCCAGTTCTGCCACCCGATCCGGCATTGCAGGGGCAGGCACAATGGCCGGCTTGACCTCCGGCAGCTCTCTATCATCGGACGCAACGGCACCTGAAGAGGTGGGATCCTCATCCTGGCCGGTCTGAGCTGAGCGCAAGTCCCCCGAATTGTCCGTGGGCGACAGCGACGGAGCATTGGGGGGGAGGGGATTTTTGCCCGAATCCTGGGCCAGCAAGGACTCTGACCACAAAGAATCTGACAGCCCGGCAGGGGGCTGCCCTAAAACGGCCTTTTGGGGGCTGTGATCATCCATCGGGAAGACTGGCGTTAATCCCTTGGAAACGTAACGAAACAGCTTAGCAAAAATATCACAAGCTTCATCACACTCATCCCTCACACCCAGCGATGCTGACGGGATCCCTGGCACAGCTCTCGGTAGAGCTGTTCCACCTGGCTGAGGTTGTGGCTGAGGGTATAGCGCTCCAGCACCCGCTGGCGGGCCTTCATCCCCAGCAGTTGGGTAAACTCCCGTTGATCCCGCAGCAAAGGCAGCAGCGTTTGCAGCTCTGCTGTCACCCGTGTCGGATCCAGCGGGATCCCAGCTCCATCGGCCAAAACCTCTCCATCAGCGCCGACATCGGTGGCTACCGCTGCCACCCCACAGGCCATCGCCTCCAGCAGCGACAAAGAGAGCCCCTCGATTAAAGAGGGCAAAACAAACACATCAGCCCCTCGCAAGATCTCGATGCGCTGCTGCTCGTCGGCAATATAGCCCAGCCAGTGGATCCCATGTTGAAGGGTGTAGAAGGGCTTGAGGGTGTTGAGCAGTGGCCCATCCCCCACGATCAGCAGACCACACTTCTCCCCCATTTGGGCGTGTTTCCAAGCCTTGAGCAGGGCCTCCAGGTTTTTCTCCGGCGAAACCCGCCCCTGATAGACGAAGATCCGCTCCAGTCCCAACCGCTGTTTGAGGGTGGAGGGCCCAGGCGCATACTTGTCCACATCGACCCCATTGGGAATGACCACCACCTGTTGGGGGCGCACCCCCAGCTTGACCAAGATCTCCCGCTGCGTTTCCGAGAAGACGATGGTGCGGTGATAGTTGGCCAAACACGGTGCGTAGAGCTGGTAGGCCAAGTATTGGGTGCGAGAGGCGATGTTGCGCCGCCGTCGGTCGAAGGCAGGGTGGAAAGTAGCCACCAGCGGCTGGTTGAGCTCAGCGCAGATCTCCGGCAACACAAAGTCGATGGGAGAAATGGTCAAGGAGGCATGCACCAGATCCGGCTGCAATTCCTTGAGAGCCTGGGTGAGCAACCGCTTGGCGTTGGGGGCCGGGATCGTGTAAATCTGCGATTTGTACAGACAGGGGAGGGAAACGTCTCGACGATCCAGCTCCGCCCTCCAGCCTTCACCACCGGGATCCAGAGCGGGCGGTTGGCCCTCGTTGGTGAAGTGAAAAAAGCTCACTTGATGCCCTCGATCCAAAAGGCCGTTGGTCATCTCGCGGCTATAGGTGACGTTGCCACAGAAAGGTGTCTTTTTGCCTATCCAGGCGATGTGCATGGGCGGATCCCCGCGGAGCTGAAACGCTGAGCTGCAAAGGGAGTCTCGATTCTTAAACCTCTACAAGAGTAGCAGAGTTGGCTCCTGCCTTGACCCGTTCCCCCAGAAGAGGGTATCCAGCCTGGCGCTGCGGCAGGATTTAGGGGGCCTCTCTGCCCAATAAGCTCCAGGTGTACAGCCCCGCCAGCCCCGTCAGAACAGCCAGGGCCACAAACATCCAGGGAAGGCCAAAGCAAGCTTCCGCCAATCCCGTAAACACCAGCGGCAAACTGAGGGCAATGTTGGCGGCGTTGTTCTGGAGCCCAAAGATCTTGCCTCGCAGATGGTCAGGCGTTTCCTCTTGGATCAAGGTTTGCATCGGCACCGCCACCAAAGCCCCCCCACAGCCCAACAGGGCAATCCAGCCCAAGCTGGGCAGCAACCAGTGGGTCGTCCAGGAGAGGGCTGCCAGAGCCCCACAGAGCAGCAGGGATCCCAGGCCAACCCAGGCGCGGCGGCTCATCCGTCGGCCCGTATGGCCCACCCAAAAGGCGCCGATCCCCATGCCTAGGCCAGCAGCGGCCAACAACACCCCGAACTGATCCGGCTTCAGCTCTGCCATCACTTCGGCCATGCGCACCGCCAAAACTGCCAGCGCCGCAAACAGCGAGTAAAGCACCACCACCTGCACCAAAGCAGCTCGGATCAGGGGCACCTGGCCGACATAGTGCAGGCCCAGCCGGAGATCTTCCCAGAGGTGAGGGACTTCCCAACGCCGGGGCTCCAGCTTCTCATGGGGTTGTAGCAGCAACAGCAGGGATCCCGCCAAGAGGTAGGCTCCTCCCACCAACAGCTCCGGCCCCACTTCCCAGCCCGGCAACCAATGGCGTATCCAACGATCCGCCAGGGTTAACAGCGGCTCCCCCACAGCAAACCCGACGATCAGCGAAGCCATCATCGTGGTGGTGTACAGGGAGTTGGCCGCCAGCAACTCTCCTTTCGGCAGGATCAGGGGCAAAGTCGCCTGCTCGGCAGGAGCAAAAAACTGGGTTAGAACCGAGACGGCAAAGCTCACCAGCAACAGCCCCGCAAACCCCAAGGGGATCCCCGGCCAAAGGTCGCGCCCGGCAGTGAGCCAGAGCAGCGGCGGCAACAGCAGCACTAGGATCCCACGCCCCAGGTTGGAGAGCACCAACACCCCTTTTTTCAGCCAGCGATCCACAAATACCCCTGCCAGGCTGCCCAATAGCATCGCCGGCAGCGTAAAAGCCAGCATGATGGCCGAGACCCAACCGCTGATGGAAGCCCCTTCAGGTTGAAATTCGCGGGCAACCAAGCCGATCAGCAGCACCAATAACACCTTGTCCGCCAACTGGGAACACGCCTGCCCCATCCACAGCAGCAGGAAATTGCGCCGGCGCAGCACGGTTACAAAGTTGCTCAGGCCCGGCTCAGCCAGACCTTGATCTTCTTTCTCTTCTTTTTGCCCTTTTTCGGGATCTTCAGGAGATGGCTCTGGCAAGGGATCCCCAGGAGAACACTCCGGCGAGCTGAGGGCGGGGCTTGCTGTCGGCTCAGGCAAGAGAGCTTCTGACTTCAGCCCCCAAGTTGGCGTTGACGCAGGTAGATCCCGGAGAGGGGAACTGGGGTGGCAGATCCCTGCCCCTCCCTCCGGCCAGCCCCATCGTTGCTCCAAAGTCATCATGCTCCCCAGGTGACCTGCCCATTTCCCCGACGTCGGCCCCACAACAGAATGGGATCCCGTCAGCAAACAAAAGTGGAAATGGGGTGCCCCGATCTTATCTTGGCCCGCCTTCCAATCCACCAACCCAAATCTTGGGAATCGGCAGGCCTAGCTTCCTGCGGCAGACAAGGAGCGCAAGGGATCCGGGATCGACTCGCTGGGAGCCACAAAGCTGCCCTTCTCTACAAAGGTTAAGCGCAGGCTCAGCCAACGAATAAAATCCGCGTTGGTGGATACCACTGCCCCCAGGGGCTCCTTCAACTTGTCCCGCAGGGGCTTTAACTCTGGAGCTTCCATGAAGGCCGGCTGGGGCACCCAGAAGAAATCGACAGGGCAATGGCGCTCCTCGCAGTATCGACGACGCTCCTCCAGCACCTCTTCCAGAGGCTCAGAACGTAAGAAAGACAGGCTGGCAACGACAAAATGATAGGTAGTCGGTTCGGCAGCAGACATAAGATTGCTGTGGAACTGTGTTGAGAATAAAGGCTAGAGCCGGGCGTCCACCGCTCCTTGCAGATCCTCTCCCTCAGAGAGAGGCAGATTTGAGCAGATGCGGAGCCGGATCGCGGGAGCTACACAGCGGCTGACAGTCTTCCAACTGCCGGAGAACGGGTAGCCGCGCCATGACTTCCTCAGGGGGCATGGAGTGTTCTGAAGCCTGCTTGAGGGTAGGTAGAGCCTGAGCTGCCCATTCCCGAGCCCAGGGAGCGGACTCAGGAGTTTCCTTCTCCTCCAACAGCTCTTGGCAAAGGGCAGTTGAGCGCTCCAAGTCACCACTGCCCTGATATGCCATGATCAGAGCTACACGAGCCAAAACGCATTCTTCCGGATCTGCCCTCGAGCCATTGCGCTCGCTCAGGCGGTGCTCCTGTCTCTCTTGGATGGAACAGCAGTAGCAGAACGACTCGAGAAGATTGATCGCCTCCAGGTAGCGCTCCTGCTTGAGAGCAGTAATGCCGGCGCGGAGGGATCCATGGGGGTGGGACATGAGCCTAAGTACAAGAAAAAGATCTTAGACGGACTTGCACCCAAGGGTTATCCAGTTAGTGGCCCGTCTTCTCATCCAAGGTTTCGTGTCTAAAACTACTATACACCCTCTGGACAAGTGACCGCCGATTTACTCTTCCTCTTAAGCTTGTGGAAGGGGCGCTCAACCTTTACGGGCTAGGGTGTAGGTGCTGACATAGTGAGTTTCTCGGCGCAACACCGCACAGCCTGCCTGTTGCAGGCGCGCCCCCAAATCGTCGTGGATGTAGTCGCGGTAGTAGGGTTCGTGGAAGGTTTGCATAAAGGCTTCCATCGTCTCCTTCAGCTCTGGCGAATCCAGCAGTTGCACCGAGTCGCAGATGACCACCACGCCCCCTGGCTTCACCACCCGACTCATCTCGTTGATGACATTTTGTCTGGCCGGGCCAGGCAGCTCATGAAAGAGAAAAACGCTGATGACGGCGTCAAAGGTGGCGTCGGCATAGGGCATGGCCTCGGCGTTGGCGCGGATAAGCTGGGGCAGCTCCCCCGGCAGCTCCTGCAACAGTCGGTTGGCCTTGCGCAGATAGGCAGGAGAAAGATCCAGGCCATACAAAGCTGCTTTGGGCAGGGATCCCCGCAGTAGGCGCAGCATCCGCCCCGTGCCACAAGCTACATCGAGGATGTGGGGGCTGACCAAGGTGGGATCCAAGGCATCTTTGAGCAGGCGAATCACCCGACGGCGCATTGCATCCGCTGTGCCCCCAAACAGCAGCTCCACCTGCAGGTCATAAAGCTCAGCCGAGCTGTCGCTCAGATAGCCGTTGGTTTGGTAATGAAAATTTTGCAGGTAGTATTTCGGATAGCCCTCGGTGGAGATGTCTTGAGAAAACTCTTGGTAACGCTTGCTGTGAACCCGCCGAGTAATTTGCGGCAAATCCAACCACACCTGTGGGTAATAGCGGGCAAAGTCCAGCCAGGGGTTGTCGAACAGGAGCGCGTGCGGGTAGTACCCTGCCTCAGCATCTTGCCAGTCCGCTTGCAGGAGTTGTTCGTAACGGGCCCGCAACACCTGTAGCGTGTCAGCGCTCACCCGCACCTTGGCCCGCGGCGGCGGGGTCCTCCCGGAGGAGAAGCTTTGCAGATCCCTGAGCACGGAGAGCATCAGATCTGAAGCTTGGGTGGAGAGCGCTTTGTGGGCAAAGCCGAAGATGTTTTTGCCCCACTGAAAAGCGCGGTAGGCAGCTTCTCCGACTGGAGATGGGATCGGCAGCGACAGCTCAGGACTTAGTTGTAGGCTCATAACCCTGCAAGGTGCGAATGAAGAATGAAGGCTTAACGTTTGTTTACACTTAATTATAGCAAGGCGGCCACGCCGGGCCGGCAGCCGCTGGGCGCGGGGAAAACCTGGCGGAATTGGATCCCTGAGCACACCCCATCTGGCCAAGCAGGGGAGTACTCTAGTGGTGTCCTCAAAAGGATGTCCCCGATTGCCCTATGAGCTGGAGGAAGGGGCTGATCAGGTCGATTTGATAATGGGAAGAGGGAGCGCCTCAGCATGACAACCAAGACGGTGTTGGTCATTGACGATAGCATCATGATTCGCAAGATGGTGGCCAGCATCTTGGCCGATCAGTTCCAAGTGGTGGAGGCCAAAGACGGGTTGACAGGGCTGGAAGCGGCCAAAAAACATCACCCCGACCTGATCCTGCTGGATTTTGTCATGCCCAAGATGGATGGCTATGACACCTTGCAGGCCATCCGCCGCGAAGACAGTCTGAAAAATACTCCTATCATCATGATGTCGGGGCTGAAGGAACAGGTGACTGCCCGCATTCCTGAGCCCTTTGTCGATTTTGATTTCATCGAGAAACCGTTTGAGGCAGATGCCCTTTTGGCTCTTATCCAAAAGGTCCTCCAGGTTGCCCCTGCCGCTGCACCGGAGCCGGGATCCGAAACCAACACCCAACTGATTCTGAACCGGCTCACCGCCATCGAGACGCTGCTGATTCAAGGTACGGAAAACTTGATCCAGCGGGAGGTGGTGGCGCGGCTTTCTGGGATCAACCAACGCCTGGCGCGTCAGGAATCCCGCAGCAGCAATCTGGAGGCCCAGATCAGCAAGCTCGCCGGCGAAGTGGAGCGACATGCCCAGGGTTTGGCCTTGATCGTCAAGGAGCTGCGACAGATCCGTAAACTTCTAGGAGGATCCTGATGTCTGAGAGGGTTTTTGAGCGAGCTTATCGGCACCTGGATGCGGTGACGGCTCTATTTGTGGCCGTGCTGCTGATTTCCAACATCGCCTCGACCAAGATCGTTCTTCTGGGGCCCTTTACCTTTGACGGGGGCACCATTCTCTTCCCCCTCAGCTATATCTTTGGCGACATCCTCACGGAGGTCTATGGCTATGCCCGCTCGCGACGGGTGATCTGGCTGGGATTTCTCTCGGCGGCCCTCATGTCGGTGACATTCATGATCGTGGGATCCCTGCCGGCCGCCCCCGACTGGCCCTATCAAGAAGCCTACGACCAGATTCTGGGCCTGACGCCCCGCCTTGTGCTGGCCAGCTTAATCGCCTATTGGGGAGGCAGCTTTGCCAACGCCTACGTACTGGCCCGCATGAAGGTGTGGACGCGGGGACGGTGGCTGTGGACACGCACCATCGGCTCTACCTTGGTGGGCCAAGCGGTGGACACGGGTCTGTTTGTCACTTTGGCTTTTTGGGGGGTGTTCCCTGGCCTGGACAGCTTAATACTCTCCAACTATGTATTCAAGTGTGCCGTTGAGGTGGCGTTTACGCCCCTGACCTATGCCATTACCGGCTGGCTAAAGCAGCAAGAACAAGAAGACTACTTCGATGTGGCAACCGACTTTAACCCCTTCCGCCTCCAGCCTGTATCCAGGTGAGTCCATCAACTGCCCCAACGGATTTGGCTTTGAGAGGGATCCCATTTTGGTATAGTCAAAGCGTTATCCTTTCTATCCTGCTGCCGTCCGGTGTTGCCGGGAGCTTTTATCCAAGACAAGACTTTTGTGAGGGATCCGCAAGATGATGCTCGTTTTCCAAATTGCTTTGTTGGTGTTGGTGCTTTACAGCTTGCTCTTGGTGGTGGCGGTGCCAGTGCTCTACAGCTCAGCCAGCGACTGGAGCCGGGCCAAGAATGTGATTTTGGTGGGATCCCTGCTCTGGGTGCTGATGGTGATCGGGGTGGGGGTGCTGAGTTTCCTCAAGTGAAGCCGTAGAAGGGCGAGGGCCAATCCACCGAAGGTCACCTTGTGGTCGCAATCAGCGTTGCGTGGGAGCTGCACCGTGGGTGTGGCGGCCCAAAGTTTTTGTCTGGGATCCTGGACGAACTACGCACTTCCGCACCTCGATAAGCCTTAAGCTCTCTCGGTAGAGGGGATCCCATCCTCTACAATGGACGGCGAGGCGTCGGCCTTGCTTGCCATCGGTCAGGCTGTCTACAGGCCGCGCTAGTGAGCTTTGAAGGTGCTGAGGTGTTTCAACCAGCGGAGGTTTGGGTGTTGAGAGCAGTGATGAGAGCAGGGAAATGTTCGCAGGAACTTGGCCTTGCTCGGCGAGGAATGAGGCTGGCCTTGGCGGTTCTGGTGATGGGGAGCCTGGGATCCCTGGTGATGCCCCATTCTGCAGAGGCGCAGTCGGGTTTGGTGATCACCGGCAGTGAAGGGGTACCTGTCCTCAGCTATCGGCTCGATTTTGGCGGGGTTCGCAGTCGTTTGGATCGCTATCGCCTGACCATTCCCCCCCAGAATGTGGCGGTGGCAGAAGTGCAGATCAACGGGGACAGGAATTTCGATGGCCGCATCGATCCGGAAAGTGTCCGCCTGGAGGTAGAAGGCCGCCCTGTAGAGCTGGATCAAGTGTACTGGAACGAGGAGTTTCGCTCTCTAGAGGTGGTGGCCCGTCAACCCATTGCTGCCGGTCAGGAGATCCGTCTGGTGCTCTCCAATGTGCGCAACCCCTCGTCTGCCGGCATCTATCGGGTGGAGGCGCGGGTACGGGGTACGGAACCCAACCCCCTCTTCCGGAATGTGGGCAACTGGCTGATTACCATTGAAGACCCAGAGCGGATTGGCTTCTGATCTATTGACCCGATGATCTGACCTACTGTCGATCTTTGCGGCGATCCTATAGGCACAGCCCTTTTGCGGGTCTGGGACAGCGACACCCAAGTTCCCGGCCAGT
The DNA here is from genome assembly GCF_054058195.1 of Thermostichus sp. OS-CIW-29. NCBI lineage: Bacteria > Bacillati > Cyanobacteriota > Cyanophyceae > Thermostichales > Thermostichaceae > Thermostichus > Thermostichus sp. OS-CIW-29. The sequence continues at coordinate 25,817 of NZ_JBSSAB010000035.1, read as the reverse complement.
TGGGGTGGGATCCCTCTCCAAGTGTTTGTTCGCCGTGGTATGGGCTGCTGGAAAAAGCCGGAGTTCTGAGTTTTTCTAAGAATGGGGATTGTGCAAATCCGGCAAGTTTGGGTGGGGGAGTGTTTACCTTGTTGCTTGCTGACACCTGGTATCCCAATTGGTGGCAGGCTCTAATTTTGGGCATGGTGCAAGGGATCACCGAATTTCTGCCCATTAGCAGCACGGCCCATCTGCGGGTGTTTCCGGCTTTGGTGGGGTGGCCGGATGCGGGAGCTTCGTTTACGGCGGTGATCCAGTTGGGCAGTTTGGGGGCGGTGCTGATCTACTTTGCCTCTGACCTGCGCCAGTTGATCCTCGGCTCTTGGAAGGCTTGGCGAGAACGAGATTTTCAGCAGGAGCCTTGGCGGCTGTCGGTCGGGATCCTGGTGGGAACAGTGCCAATTGTGGTTGCCGGCTGGGCCATCAAGGCCATTTGGGGATCCCCGCCCCGCCAGTTGTGGGTGATCGCCACCGCAGCCATTGGCTTGGCTGTGTTGTTGGGCTGGGCAGAGCAAACGGGCAAACGCCAGCGAGACCTTCACAGCTTAGGCATTTGGGATGGGATCTGGGTAGGGCTGGCCCAAGCTTTGTCCCTGATCCCTGGGGTGTCGCGCTCCGGCTCGACGCTGACGGCAGGGCTGTTTCTCCATTTGCAGCGCTCGGCTGCCGCTCGCTACTCCTTCTTGCTGGGGATCCCGGCATTATTTTTGGCGGGGGTTGTGGAGTTTATCTCCGAGTTCGAGGCAGAGGCCCTGCTGCCGCAGGGGTTGGGGACGCTTTCGGCCTTCGTCTTTTCCTACTTGTCTATCGATTGGCTAATTCAGTTTTTGCAGCGCAGCAGCACCTGGCTGTTCATTGTTTATCGGATTGGCTTTGGCTTGTTTATTATCTTGGGTTTAGCGCTGGGGTTCCTAAGACCCTAATCAAGCTCAGTCAACTACAATCCACGGGGATCCCTGAGGTGGTCACTCCTTTCTGGCTGCTTTTCCCACTGAGAAGATTGGCAAAATGGGATCCCTGCCTGAGGAGGTGGAAAGTCAGATTCGCGCGTTGCCAGTGGAACGCTTAGAAGAGCTGGGTCTAGCCTTGCTGGAGTTCCAGTCGTTGATTGACCTCACCACCTGGCTTGATGGATTCAGCCATTAAAGGTTCTCCCCTTCAAAAAAGGGCTCCGTATCATACGCTGACGAATCTAAAGATTGAGCCCGTGTGTTGCAGCGCACTTGCACTTTGTTGAAGCAGATGTTAGTTTCTGCTTGAGCATCAGGCTGCAAATCCAGTCTTGCTCTTGTCGGGTGATGAACGGTAGATCCTCCTGAGAGAGTTCCTTCTAGGGATCCCTGCCCTAATTTTGTGTTGCTTGTAGCTCCAATAGAAGGATTGCCGGATCCCTGTGGGGGTCACTTGTGCCACTTGAACTGCTAGAACCAAGGCGATTATGAACGGCCTCAGGATACTGCTTATGTTGATGCTCTCTTCTGTGTTGGTGTTGCTGTGTGGGTGCAGTGGCGGGGGAGGTTCTACCCCCAGTGCAGAAGAAGAGCCCAATCCTGATCCCACTACTGGATTTGTGCCAGAAAATCCGGGTGAGGATCCCTCTCCAGATATGATCCCGGTCGATGAACTGGATAGATTGTTTCCGAATTTGCCACCGGATCCAGGGGAGGCGGGCAAGCAAACTTTGGAGGGGATTGATGCCGATGGAGATGGCGTGCGTGATGATGTGCAGCGCTGGATTTACCGCCGGTATCCCAATGATGAGCTGAAGCGGAAGGCCATGCTGCGATACGCCAAAGCTTTACAGGCAAGCATCGTGAATGTTGACAGGGATAGTCGAGACCAGGTGCGTGCAAGAGTGCTTGATGGTTTCCGAGCAGAGCGATGTGCAAGATTGGCATTCGGCGGAGTTGATCAATTTGATCTCATTGATGAGGTTGCTGAGGCAGTAAGGGAAGTGCAATTTCAAATGCTTAACACCCAGGAAAGAGTTATTGCAGATTTAACTGTTGATGCCAAGTTCTCTGGACAAGTCGTTGGCGCAGAAGAATGGACATGTACTGACCCAATTCGCTAGATTAGTGAGGATAAATGGATGTTCGGTCGAAATACTGTTCGTCTTGTTGTTTTATTGTGCTGTTGCCTGTCTGTACTGATTCTCAAGTCTTGCTCATTACCGAACAAATCAACTATCTACTCAGTCGTTTCTCCCAACCTAGGTTTCAATACTACTGAATCTATTCTTAAGTCTAGAATCTATTATATTAACGGGTTAGCAACTGCAAAAGATGACGCAGAAAGAAATCTTGATAGGATCATTGCTGCCATTGGAGGAAATGAAGAGAATGTATTGATCCGACTCAAAGACAACATTGGGTTCGAGCAAGACATCGCAAACTATCGGCTTGCTTACAACATGGCTTTGGGAGGAATAACTGCGTCTGGAAATGTAACTCAAGCAGCAGACAACCCAACCTTTCAAATCGTTGCATCCATTGCACTCAAGATTCGGGAAGCACTGCCAGAACTGTCAGACCCTCAAGCGTGGCAATATGCTCGTGTTCTTCTAAAAGCCCCAAATGCAAATGATATTCTAAGGCCACTATTGCAAAGGTTTAATGTCCAAGAAACTCTAATTAATCTTCTTGGTCAAACAATTCGGGATAGAATTGCCGACCAACATCTGGATATGATTCGAAGAAATACTATAGCTTCTCTCTACGACAATTTCATTTGGCCAGCCTTGGATGATGTCAGAGATGGTTATCATGTCTTAACTATCTCTAATTCTCAGGGAACAATATTTGTCGATGCTGCCAAGCGGACAATTGCAAATGCAACCTCTCAGAAGATTGCAGGTTGTTTCTTTGGTGGGGTTCAAGTTGCCCACATGATGGGATCCACAATCTCTAGCCTCAATGACATTCCTCTGTATGTCACCTTTGATGAAGATAGAGTGGTCAATTTGGTTAGAGAGGTTGCTCGAGCCTCTGGTGGAATCTCTGATGCTCAGGGTAATCCAGTCTTAGTCCAGATCTTTACTTGAACCTTTGGACTGGAATGTTAGGCTTGTGCCTCCTCTTGGCCCTGATGCTCTACCTCTTGACGGTCATAGATTTGACAACTTTTACCTCAATCGGAACTTCGAGGCTCGCCGGAAAATATTCCAAATGCTGGGGGATGCAGCAGAAACTCTCAATCCCACAAGCAATCAGTGCTTAGACCTTGAGATTGAGGAAATGGAATTCATTCCTCCTGCAACCTCTACAGGGCAAGCCAACTTGAAACTGAAAGTCCGCTTGCTGGATGCCCGCGGTCGAGTTGTAGAAGATGCCTCCGGCAAACGACCTCCCGTGCAAATCACCTTCCCTAGCATCACCAATGGTGAGCTTGACCCCGCAGAAGGGGAAACGGATGAAAAAGGCGAGTTCACCACCCAAGCCACCATCCTCAACCTGGACAGGCCCATCCAGGGAGAACGGGTCTACATGCAAGTTGATGCGCGGGCCGAATACCAAATTAAGGATGCACAAGGTCGGCCCATCGGGGATCCCCTTGTTGCCACAGACAGCAAACAGTTGAACTACACAGGCGGTTCTGGTTCCGGCTCTAGTGGCTCAGGGGGTTCTGGTGGCTCAGGCGGGGGATATTGTCCTCCGGGGGCCAATTGCGATCCGGATCCCTCCCAGGCGGATCCTGATGCCGGCAAAGCAGATGGGGTAGGGGATCCGCATTTGTACACCCTGGACCGGTTGCGCTACGACTTCCACGGGGTAGGAGAATATATCCTGAGCCAGAGTGTCGTACCCGAACTGGACTTTCAACTGCAAGCGCGCTTCCGCCCCTTCGGCAGCAGCACTGTCGCCAGCATGACTCGTGCCATCGCCACCCAAATGGGATCCCATCGTGTTGCCATCTACACCACCCCTGCCCCGGAACTGAGAATAGATGGCCAACTCACCGACTTACCCCCCGGTGGCTACCTGCTCCTCGCCTTAGCCGAACGCCCGCCCCAAGACCCAGAAGACGAAGACTCTGCATGGGAAACCCCCGACCCCAACTGTACCCCCGGCGGCTGCTACGGCTACGAACTCTTCCGTGGCCATCAGGGTGAGTACATCCTCAACTGGCCAGAAGGAGAAACACTCACCGTTCAACCCTACTTCCCCAACTCTGCAGCCTTTGCTCACCTGAGTTTTACCTTGGAGCTACCCCCCCAATACTTGGGACGAGTACGCGGCCTGTTGGGCAACTACGACTACAACCCCAGCAATGACCTGCAAAGCCGCAGTGGACAGTTGGTCTCTGAGACTGACTTTAGCGGGCTTTACCAAACCTTTGGGGAGAGTTGGCGGGTTAGTCCTGCTGAGTCTTTGTTTGACTATGGCCCCGGAGAGAGCAGCGAGAGCCTCAGTAACCGGTCTTTTCCCAGTGGTTTTGCTGTGATTAGCCCAGCTCAACGGATTGGAGCAGAGCGCATCTGTCGGGATTCTGGGATCCAGTTGCACCCAAGATTTAGTTGGGAAGATTGCATCTTTGATGTTGCCATTATGGGGGGAGAGGCGGTGGCCGGGTATGGGGGCACTTATCGCGCCACTGAGGCGGATGGCTATACCTTCACTCCCTTGGCCAGTGTCGGGCGAGTCAGAGACCTGGTGAAAGCTGGCTCCGATTATTGGGTACTGGAAGAAGTCTGTAATCAATTTTCATTCAATACATGTGGGGATAGGAGGGAGAGAGTGAGTCGTATCACCCCTTTTGGAGGGGTAATTCCAGTGCTGGAGGCAGAACAAAATGAATGGCCAGGTTACTCAGAAGAGTTCAGAAGGATTGGTGCTTTTGAAGATGGGGTGATGCTGCTGAAAGGTATCCAGGTCTTTGATGCAGGGGTTGGAACCCAGAGACTTGGGGTTTTGAACACAGTGAATGCCCAGGGTCAAGTCTCGACGTTTGCGGATAATCTCTCGTTTGGGGCCTTTGGAGGAGGAACTGCAGAATACTTTTCCAATTTGGTGCAGATGGGGAATAGCCTGGTTTTCACCCGGTATAGCTTCCCGGCGATTGTGGCTCGGCAAGGTCGGGATTGGCTGCGTTCCAATACGTTTCAGGAGTTGCTGCAGATGGATGCTACGGGGCAAACCACTCAGGTGATGGATTTGAGTGCTTTTTTCTCGCCTGGGTTTTCGCTTATCTCGGATGACTCCAGAACCAAGCTCGTCAGGCAGGGACAGGAGTATTATTTTCTGGCCAATAACCAAGGGGATCCAAGTATTCTCAAGGCCAATCCCAGTCAGGGGCTAGCGGTGGTGTTGGATGGGCGGGTGATACGAGAACAAAATGGTGGAGATTCTGTACCCATCCGGGATATTGACCTACAAGGAGCCAACTTAGTGGCTTTGTTGGGGCAGAGTCGTCTTTTGGAAGATGCAGAAGGGTCTTGGCGCAGTGGGTTGGCACGGGTGTCCCCTCAGGGATCCCTGAGTCCGATTTTCCGGATCCCGCAGGATTTTAGCTTGCAGCCGGAGAAGATAGTGGTGGAGGATGCGGGCTTTGGTTTGGTGGCCTGTCCAAGGCTTTCGAGTAACCAGCCAGAATTCTATTCCTGTGCCCTTTACCGGGTGACCCCTAGTGGAGGGTAGGAGCAAGCAGGAAGGCTTGGGCTATGACTTAGAGTATTTATTCACCCGCCTGCGACACGGTATGGACAACTTGCTCCTGTTGGAGAGCTTGCAGCACCTGGGGCAAATGCTCCGCCAGCCGTGCCGGATCCACTCCCGTTAGGCCGCGTTCTTGCGCCAGATGGACAGCCGCCTGAGCATGCCACCACACCCCCGCACAGGCGCAACTGAGCAGGGCGGGAGCGTCCAAAGGTTGACCGGCTTGAGCTCTTCTTCGCGCCACTAGGCCCCCGATCAAACCGGTCAAGACATCGCCGCTGCCACCGCGGGCCAAAGCCGGTGTGCTTTCCGGGTTCACCCAGCATTCCCCAGTGGGAGAGGCGATCACCGTCCGCGCCCCTTTCAAAACCACCACTGCTCCACTCTGGGCTGCCGCCCTTTGGGCTGCCTCGATGCGATCCCCAAGCGGGATCCCCGGAAAAAGCCGCCGAAATTCCCCCAGGTGGGGGGTGAGGATGGCCTGGATCCCTTTTTCCTGAAGGCGCTCTACCCCCATCTCCGCCAGAGCATTCAGCCCATCCGCATCGATCACCCAGGGGATCCCGGCCCAATCCCGCAGCAGGATCTCCAGCAGGGGCAAACGGGTTTCTCCCAAGCCCGGCCCCACGGCCACCGCCTGAAAGGGTTTCAAGGACTTCGTCCCGCTGTCGCGATCGGCAACCGGCGGCAGAGAAGGGATCCCTTCCCAGGCATGAACCAAAACCTCTGGCAAGGCGCTGTGGATCAGTCCTTTCAACTCCGCCGGCGCCGCCATCGTCACCATGCCCACCCCGCTGGCGCGGGATCCCAGCCCCGCCAACACCGCTGCTCCAGCATAGGCTGCCGAGCCTGCCACCAACAACAGGGATCCCTGGCGGTATTTGTGGGTATCCAAAGGGGGATCCGCAGGAAAGTGCTGCCAAGGCCGCAGCAACAACCGGGGAACCTCATCCTCTGGGCAGGCCCAAGGGGGGATCCCAAAATCAACGCGATGTAACCGTCCTACCCAAGGCAGAGCTGCTTCCTGCCACAGCCCCCGTTTCCAAAGGCCAAGGGTATAGGTATGGCTGGCGCGAATGCAGCAGCCCCAGACTTCCCCGGTTTGGTCGTTGAGGCCAGACGGCAAATCCAGGCTGAGGATGGGGATCCCACTGCCATTGGCCCACCCCACCGCCCCCGCCCAAGGCTCCCCCAAAGGCCGGTTCAGACCGATCCCAAACAGGGCATCAATTAACAAATCGCAATCGGCCAGCTCTTCAAGACTCTCCACAAACTCTGCCCCCAGCGCCTTGAGATAGCGGGCGTGGTCTGCCGTCAGGGGTTTGAGATCCGGCTTGCCCAGCCACACCTTCACCGACTTTTGGGCCAGCCATAGCTCCCGCCCAACCACCAACCCATCGCCACCGTTGTGCCCTGTCCCACAGAGGATCCCAATGCGATGGGCTTGCGGAAAATCCTTCTGCAACTGAGCAACAACGGCCAGCCCCACCTTCTCCATCAGAGCGGCAACGGGCATGCCGGCAGAGAAGATCTGCTCCTCAATGCGCTGCATCTGTGCGGAACTGACCAGGCTGATGGCCGGATCGAACTGGCAACGAGAACCCATATCGCTACGCAACGCTGTTGCAACCGGCGGCATTGCTGAGGGGAGATGGCTCATGGCTAAGTTGCGCTAATCGAGCTTAGCTCTATCACATTCCCATCCGGATCCCGGACGAACACTGCCGCTCGCCCGGAAGCGCTCGGTTGCACCTCATACCCTTCCTGCCGCAGGCGAGCCTTCACCGCTTCCAAGTCATCTACCCCCAGCGCCACATGGGGATTACGCCCCCACTTTGAGGATCCCGTTCCGCTTCGCTGCCGTGGATCCATCGGCTCCTCGGCCACGATTAAATGAATTTGGGAGGAACCCACTTGATACCAAGCGCCGGGAAAGTCAAACGGCAACCGTTCCACCTTGGGGATCCCAAGCACTGTCCCGTAAAAATGTTCGGCTCTGGCCAGATCGCTTACCCAAAGGGCGGTGTGCAGGTGCTGGTAGGTTGGCTTTCGTGGAGTAGTCATCGTCTTGGCGGCGGATCTTGACCCGAGGGCTTTGCAGGATCTGGTGCAAACAGGTTTATTTTCTCGCAACAGCCAGCCAAACCTGTGAGCTAAGGTGGAGCTAACGCACCGGCGACGACCCTACTCTTGTTCTCGCACAGGGGTTGACCTATGGGATCCCGCACCAAGTTTTTTGGCACGGTCTTGGCCATGCTGGCCGTGAACAGCATCTACATGCAGTTGCAGCAGCTTTCTCTGCAGTTGGAAGAAAGGGATCCCGCTCCCTCTGAGCAGTCTTCTCCAGAGCCTCAAAGCAGCAAGGGCTCCGTCCCGCCAACGCGAACGGAACGGCTGGATCCCTGGCACCGTGTTGCCCAAGTCTTGCAGGGTCTGTGGCCCGGCGATGCGAGCTTGAAAGGACTCCGTTCCGCCAACGCGAACGGGATCCTGTCGCGAGAGTCCACGTCCCCCCTGGAGCCTTGAGTGCCAAGCTGAGAGGGGATATGACGCTTTGCAAAGGGGATCAAACCCCGTACCATAGAGGAGCAGGTTTCTCCGTTTCTCTGTTTTCAATCCCCAGGACTCACCATGGTGCAGCCGTCAGCGACCTCTGGGCAAAAGCCGATTGTGATCGCCCCTTCCATCCTTTCAGCCGATTTCAGCCGGTTGGGGGAGGAAGTACGGGCAGTGGATGAGGCGGGGGCCGACTGGATCCATGTGGATGTGATGGATGGCCGCTTTGTGCCCAACATCACCATCGGCCCGTTGGTGGTGGAAGCCCTGCGCCCGGTGACGGCCAAGCCCCTGGACGTCCACCTGATGATTGTAGAGCCGGAGAACTATGTGGCGGATTTTGCCAAGGCAGGGGCCGACATTATTTCCGTGCACGCAGAGTCCAGCTCCACCATTCACCTGCACCGCACCCTCAGCCAAATCAAGGATCTGGGCAAGCAAGCGGGCGTGGTGCTCAATCCGGCCAGCCCTTTGGAGCTGATCCAATACGTGCTGGATCTGGTGGATCTGGTGTTGATCATGAGTGTCAACCCCGGATTTGGCGGGCAAAGCTTCATTCCGGCAGTGGTGCCCAAAATTCGCCAGTTGCGGGCCATGTGCGATGAGCGGGGCCTGGATCCCTGGATCGAGGTGGATGGCGGCATCAAAGCCAGCAACGCTTGGCAGGTGATTGAAGCAGGAGCCAACGCCATTGTGGCCGGTTCGGCAGTGTTCAAAGCCAAAGACTATGCCGAAGCCATTCGCAGCATTCGCAACAGCCGCCGTCCCGAGCTGGTGACAGTTTGATTTGAAGGAAATTGCTCCCTTCTAAAATCCAGCTTGGCCCTGGCGCTTTGCGCCGCTGACTTAATCTGGCCCCCCACTCCCGGCTCTTCGTCCACAGAGGGGGAATGGTTTTAGCCTCACAACCTTATTGCTACGCAACACTGTTGCAACTAGCGCATAGCCGCAGTCTCTTTCTGGGCAGCGTGAGGCGCCGTCCCGCTGTTGGCAGCAGTCGTGCCCAAGCAATGGGGAGGCCCATCGACGGAGGGTGGGATGATCGGCTGGGGCAAAGTGGGGCTGAAAAAAGTCTGACAAAAAGGCACGTGGTTGCGCCGAATATCGGCAAGGTAGGGAGGAGGAATGGTGCCCAAATAGGCGCCCAGCACCTGCTGCTCGGGATCCTCTGGCAACACTTGGTAATACAACATCAGGCGATTATCGGGAAACCAGGCGCGGATAAGCCTTTGCAGGGCCTTCAAGTTGAAGCCCGGCTCTTCAGGGTTGCGAATCAGGTGCATTCCCGCCAGGCGCCCGCCGACAAAATAGGCTTGCACATAAAACCCACGGGCATAGATGGGGGGCTCCAAGGAGTTCTGAGATGAAGGGGAATCGGGCAGGTAAAGGGCTTCACCCCCAGGACGCAGTTGCCAGCGGCTCCAGCGGGGATCCTCCCGGTCGCTAGAAAGGGTCTCCCAATTGTTGGCGCGGGCGTAGCTCAAGAAGCGCTCCTCGACCATGCCCAGATAGAGCATTTCCATTTGCAAGGGCAGCCGAGCCCGGGTTTGCAACAGGGGCAGAGTGCGCACTTCTCCCTGCTTGAGCACCAAGGTCTCCCCCCGCGCCGAGCAAGGGACACCTATGAGCATAGCCATCAGCAACCCTGTTCCAATTGCCCGTCCAATCTGGCTGAGGCCGCGCCTTGCGAACAGCTCTAGCCGGAGAGGTAAAAACTGCGCCACTGGCTGCGGCTGTGGCCCATTGCCCCTCAAAACCGTCGAAGCAGGAATGTAGGATGAGATCAGCACAGCAAAAAAGCAGGGTAGTAAGTAACCGATCCTAACCCAAAGAGACAAGGTTCTTCGAGAATCTTAATCTGGTCTCTGAGGAAAGTTGCTTGCCAGTCTGCCCTGCCGATGGTTTGGGTAGCGAATGCGCATTACCCTCGAGAATGGCATTCCCGCTGCAGCAGCTTCTGACCGGACAGAATGGCCGGGATTGATCGTCATTGCCGGCCCCACGGCCACCGGGAAATCTCGACAGGCACTGCTTTTGGCCCAACGGCTGGGATCCCCGTTGTTGAATGCGGACTCTCGCCAGGTCTACCGCGAGTTCGACATCGGCACAGCCAAGCCTACCCCCGCCGAGCAGGCCCTTTGGCCCCACGAGTTGATCGACATTGTTGATCCCTGCCACACCTACACGGTGGCTGAGTTTCAGCAGGCGGCCCAAGCCCGCATCGCCGAGGCCCATCGGCAGGGACAGACTCCCATCTTGGTGGGGGGCACCGGTCTCTACATCCAATCGGTGACTGCTGGCCTAGGGATCCCTGCTGTACCCCCGCAGCCCCAACTGAGAAGACAACTGGAAACTTGGCCCCCTGAGATCCGCTACGCCTGGCTGCAGCAGTTGGATCCCGTTGCCGCCCAGCACATTCATCCCCATGACGCAGTGCGCACGCTGCGGGCTTTGGAGATCGTTTACACCACCGGGAAGCCGGCTTCCAGCCTACGGCAGGCCCATCCCCCCCACTACCCTATCTTGATCTTGGGTCTGAGCTGCCCAATGCCCCGTTTGGAACAACGCATTGCCCGGCGCACGGCGGAGATGATGGAGCGGGGGTGGATCGAGGAGGTGAAAACCCTGCGGGAGCGCTACGGGCCAGACTTACCCCTCTTGCAGACCTTGGGCTATGCGGAGATCGGCGCTTACCTGGAGGGGCGGATCCCGGAAGCCGAGCTGCAGCCCCTGATTGTGCGGCGCACCCGCCAATTTGCCAAGCGGCAGATGACCTGGTTCCGGGCCCTGCCAGGGATCCAGTGGCTGGACTGCGAGGTCGAGGATCTGCCGGAGCAGATCTGGGATTGGGTTACCGCCTGGATGACCGCTCAGACCCCTGCTGAAACCACTGCCGCCGCCGCCGAGCATCGGCCTTGCGATCCGTAAGGATCTCCAACACCCGCACCCCTTGGGCAGGCAAGGGATCCAAAGCTTCGGCCAGCTCCTGCCAGCTTTCCACCCGCCGGTGGGGAATGCCGTGGGCTTGGCAGAGGAGGGCAAGATCCACCGACTGGGGAGTAGCAAAGTAGGGCTCAAAGGGCGGATCTGGCCCTTGACGGCCCACTTCAGCAATGGGCAGCAGCTCGAAAATCCCACCCCCCTGGTTGTTGATGAGGAGAATGGTCAGGGATCCCTGCAGGTGAGGGCCAAGCCGCAGGCCGCCGCAGTCGTGCAAAAAGGCCAGATCCCCGGTTAGCAACACCGTCGGGCGCTGCCGGTGGGCCACCCCGAAGGCGGTAGAGAGAAGGCCATCGATGCCGTTGGTGCCGCGGTTGAAGTAGGGCCGGATGCGGCGGTCGTTGGGGGGCCAAAACCACTCCACATCCCGCACCGGCGTGCTGTTGGCAATGAATAGCGGCGTCTCTGGCGGCAGGTGGCGGGCCAGCCACCAGGCTATCCTACCCTCAAACCACTCCGGCAGGTCAGCCATAGCCTGGTCTAGGGCAGCACGGATTTGTGCTTCCGCTGTCAGCCAGCCCTGCAGAAAAGTTGTTCGCTTGGCCGGTGCTTCCGGGATCCCGGCGACCCACTCCTCTACGGCGAAAGGCAAGTGGGTGGTGGGGTTGTGCAGGGGATCCCCATTCTCAGGGCGGGGATCCAACCGCCAAACGCGGGGAGCAACCTTGGCCAGGGTTTGCCGCAGCGCTTTGCTGGTGGGCAGGGATCCCAGTTGGATGACTTGCTCCGGCCAAAGCTGGGGATCATCCCGCTGCAGGATGAGATCGTAGGTGGTGATGAGATAGGGGTTGAGGGAAGCGTAGTTGCGCAGGGGAGAGAGCCCCTCGGCCAGAACCGGCCACCCCAAAGCCGTCGCCAAATGGGCCACTGCCTCCACATAACGCTGGGGATCCGCCGGTTGAGCCGGCCCCGCCAAGATCACCCCACGCTCACAGCCGCGCCACTCCTGCCAAAAAGAAGCTGTCTCCGTCTGCAGAGGGCTCCGCACCGCCTGGAAGGAAGAGCCGGTGCATGGAGGAGCAACCCCACGAAAAAAGGTCTTCTCGAACTCCGGATCTTCCTGTAGATGGAGCAGCGGCGCAGTGCTGCCATCGGCAATGGGAGCCAAGGGATCCCGGAAGGGCACATTCAAATGCACAGGGCCGGGGAAGGGGTAAAGGGTGCGCTCCCAGGCGTGAACCAGGGTCTGGCGCAAGTAGGCCAGGGCTTCTGGATCCGCGCTGGGCAGGGCCAACTCCGCCTGCCAGTTGGGGTAATGGCCGTAGAGCTTCACCTGGTCAATCGCTTGGCCGGCGCGGCAGTGGCGCAGCTCCGGGGGCCGATCCGCCGTCAGGATCAACAGGGGAAAGCCACTTTCTGCTGCCTCGATGAGAGCTGGGAAAAAGTGAGCGCCAGCGCTGCCGGAAGTACACACCAGGGGAATGGGCCGCCGGGTTTGCTGGGCCAATCCCAGCGCAAAAAAGGCTGCCGACCGCTCATCCAGCACGGGAATTGCCTCGATGTCGGGGTGCTGGGCCAGCGCGTAGGTCAGGGGTGCTGAGCGGGATCCCGGACACACCACCGCCAAACGGCAACCCAGCCGACTCAAGGTTTCGGCCAACAGGGATCCCCAGAGGGTGTTGAGGTTGCGCCAGTCCAGCCGCCTCGGCAGGACAAAGTTTTCAGCAGTCACATTTCAGCAGTCAGAGTGGAGACAAGGTGTTGAGATCGAATCGGGATCCCGGCGGCAAAAAGTGAATGCGGGCATTGTGCAGCCGAAAATACTCATCCGCTGCCGCCTCCTGAACAGTCGAGTACAGTTGCGTCCCGTCCACAATTGTCACTGTGCCCAAGCCGATCACCTCCATCACATCGTCGGCCTGGATCACCACCGCCGTATTCTCATCAATGCCGATACCCAAACATTGGGGATAGTGGGCCACCGCCGTGACCAGCCGCACCAGGCGATTGCGCTGATGGAAATGTTGATCGATGATGACGCGAGGCAAAAGGCCCAGGCCTGTCTTCACCGTTACAATTGCCGGCGTGGGCGGTTCTCCGCTGTAGCCGCGGGAGATCATCTGCTGCCCCAACGCAGAAGCTCCGGCGCTGGTTCCGGCAATTACCGTCTGCCCCCGCTGCCACTGCTGTCGAATGGCCTCCATCAGCTCGCTGTGGGCCAGCACCTCCGCCAGCCGCTCCTGATCCCCACCCGTAAAGTAGATGCCGGTGGAGAAGCGGATTTTCTCAACGTTATCGGGATCCCTCGCCTCCATCGGGCTGCGGATATCCAGAACTTGGAGGCTGGCTGCCCCCATCTGCTGAAAAATGTTGGCGTAGATCTCCCCCAGCACCGCCGGGATCCCAGAAGCCGCGGGCACGATGGTGATGTGGGCAGACTTTCCCCCCGCTCGGCGGAAGAACTCCCAAAGGATGTGGCGCTCATTTTCCTTATCCTCTGCTCCCCCGACGGCGATGATGTCGGAACGGGCGGTGATGGGATCCTTCACGGTAGAGCGGCTCAGGGGTTGGGCGTCGTTTGTCGGCGTGGAAGGAACTCCGTTCCACTCCAGCTCACGGTGGGCAGCAGAGACATCAGGCAAATGGGGCATGGAGCGCGAGGAAGATTAAAATGAGCACATTTCACTTTCACTATGCTACGGCTTGGGATTCGGTTTGGCGCAGCTCAATTCCAGATTTCACGGAAGAGTCAGGGGTTGGTTAGGGGTCTCAAAAGGGGGAATAATGTTCATAAGAACACCCCTCGTCTCGTCCTTCGGTTCACCCAGCAGGAGCATCCATGGCCAGAAAACCTGACGGATATCTTGTCCACATCATGCTGGAAGGTGGACAAACCATGCAGGTACGGGTCAAAGAAGCCAGAGAATACACCGAGCTGATCAACAACCTCATGGTGGGCGGCGAAGAGTTCATCACCTTGCCCAAGCAAATGGACAATGAGTACATGATCGTGCGTCCTCAACGGGTGTCCGGCGTGTCGGTGGAGGCGATCTACGCTTCCAGCGTTGGCATCGACCTATAGAGCCTATAGAGCAGACCAAGGTCAGGGATCCCTTGAGTATCGCCGGGCTGACAACGCAAAGCCCCCACCACTAGGGGCAGGGGCTGCCAGAGGACTAGACCCCGCAGGATTTAGAACCTCAGTACCGACAGGTTAGCTTTGCGGGGGCAGGATCACCTTGTCGATGACGTGGATCACGCCGTTGGAAGCTTCAATGTCGGCTGTTACCACATTGGCATCGTTGACCTTGACACCATCAGCCAAAGAGATTTCCACAGGGGATCCCTCGACCGTAACCACTTCCCCAGCTTCCAAAGAGGTAGAGAGAACTTTGCCGGGCACTGCATGGTAAGTGAGAAATCGAAAAAAGTCCCCGAAAAAGATGTTTCTACTGCCCCAAGATGCTTTCTTACAAAGGCTGCGGGGGTATCTTCCACTAAGGTTAGATTTGCAACAATCATCGCAGGGTGGTGGTGAGCAATCCAAAACAGGCTGAAAAAGGATCCCTTGAGGCTGAGGGATCAGTTACGTTTGTCTGCATCTATAGTCATTCTGATTCAAACTAAAACGCTGCACCCACACCTGAAGCGTTGAATGCGCGGGGCTGGAAGACTTTTCTTGGTAGCTCAGGCGTCTCACTCTAACCTGAAACGACTGTACTGTTTTGTTTGCTCGAGCTGTCTATCCAGCGGCAGCACAAAAAATAACACCCTCACGGTGCCGAGCAAAGGGATAAATGAGTTAACGAGCTCGTAATAATCCTGGCAGTTGTGCTTACTCTTCTTCCGGCTCGAAGTCTTCGTCGTAGTCGTCCCCGATCAAATCGTCGATATCGTCGATGTCTTCTTCCAAAATCATCTCAGGGACCTCAATGGGCTGCTCGATCAACCGGCCCTCTTTGCGCAACCAGTCAAGAATGGAGAGGCTGCTAGGAGAGGGCACCACCGTTGGCGGTTGATCGCGGGGTTCTTCGCGCAGAGAGGGATTGTGGTAGTACATGCCGTACAGAAGGCAGCTATCGACGAGGAATGAGCCCGGCTTGGGCTAAGCCCCTCTCAACAGAGGGACGCGGGCTTTTCATCAGCCGTTTCTTAGCTTAGCCTACGCCTGCCACTCCTGCAAAAAGCGGTGCAGCACCCGCTCCAGTTCAACAGCCCGCGCTGCCTTGAACAGCAGCCGATCCCCGGCTTGCACGTGATGGAGCAAGATTTCCAGCAGTTCGGATACCTCCTCGCAGCGTTCTGTCTGGGCTGCCGGTTTTTGGTCGAGCAGCGGTTGCATTTCTCCTTCGGGATCCAAGAGCAAGATCCGATCCAGCCCCAGAGGGGCAGCCGCCCGACCCACCTCTGCATAGAGCTGAGGCGCATGCTCTCCCAACTCCCGCATCGGGCCGAGAATGGCCCAGCGCCGTTTTCCCGGGGTTTGGGCCAGCAGGTGTAGAGCCGCGATCATCGCTTCCGGCGAGGCGTTGTAGGTTTCGTCCCAGATTTCCACATCTCCTGCCAGCTTGAGATGGCGGTTGCGCCCCTCCAGAGGGGTAGGCAAGGCGATGGGTTCTCGGAGCCGCTCCCAATCCAGCCCCAAGCTGCGCAAAGCAGCCAGCACCCCCATCCAGTTGAGGGCATGGTGTCTTCCCGGCAAGGGCACCGGCAGCGTTAGGCCCTCCACGGTTACCGTTTGGGCTTGGGGATCCCATTCTCCTCGTAAGTCCCCCTGATCCAGGCCATAGGTAAGGGTTTGTCCCGACCACAGGCTGGCGGCGGTAGACAACAGCAAGGGATCTTCTCCATTCAGCAGAGCCACCCCCTGCCCTAGCTCCTGCAGCAGCTCGCACTTGGCAGCAGCAATGGCCGCGCGGGATCCCAGTCTGCCGATGTGGGCGGTGCCAATATGGGTGATCAAGGCGTGGGTGGGCTGAGCCATCTGAGCCAGGCGGCGAATTTCTCCGGGGCCTCGCATGGCCATTTCCAGAACCACAAACTGATGCTCCGGTCGCATCTGGAGCAGGGTTTGAGCAACCCCGATGTCGTTGTTGTGGTTGGCCTCACTTTTGAGAACTGTGCCGTAGCGGGATAGGGCAGCCGCCAGCATTTCCTTGGTGGTGGTTTTGCCTGCTGAGCCCGTGATGGCTACTACGGAGGGGGGAAACTGCTCCCGCCAGCCTCTGGCAATGCGCTGGTAGGCAGCTAGGGTATCTGAGACTTGAAAATGGGGCCCAGCCACCGGACGCTGGCTGATGACGGCAACGGCCCCCCTTGCCAAAGCTTGTGGAATAAAGTTGTGTCCATCAAACCGTTCCCCCCGCAGCGCCACGAAGACTGAGCCTGGCTGGAGTTGGCGGCTGTCGGTGCAAATGGCTTGGACGGGAAGACCCAACAAATGGGGATCCCCCTGCAGGGGAGTTTGCAGCAGGTCAGCCACAGTTCGTAAGGTCAGCATCGGGCAGAAACTCCAATTCGCCTACAGCCTCTTCGTCTATGGTCATTTCAGACCCGATTGAGACATTTCCCAAGCGCTCCCCCTCACCCCCAGCCCCTCTCCCAGGGGGAGTCAGCCCTCACCCCCAGCCCCTCTCCCAGGGGGAGAGGGGAGTTGGGGATAGCTGTACAGCTTTTTTCAGCGTTGTTTACCACAGCCAGTGTCAATCAATCTCTTGCGTGGGAAGGCTCCCGCTTGGCTACGGAACTCCCATGAAGTCGGAAAAAGCTGTAAACCCAGTTCCTGGGCAACGCCAATACACGACTGGGTATAGGAAGTTGTCAGCTGGGTTGCAGCGTTTCGATCCCAGTCGGGAGGGCGATGATTGCCTCTTTGGCCATGCCGATGAACAGGCCATGTTCCACAACCCCCACCGTCCCCTTGAGTTGATCGGCGATCTTGGCAGGATCCGCCATGGGGCCGAATTGGCAGTCGAGGATGTAGTGCTGCTCGTCCGTCAAGTAGGGATCCCCGTTGGCATTCCGCCGTAAGGTGGCTGTGCACCCCAGAGCCTCTACCCGCGCCAAGGTGGTTTTCCAGCCAAAGCGCACCACCTCTACCGGCACCGGGAAGCGAATGCCCAACTGCGCGACTTTTTTAGAGGCATCGGCGATGATGATCAGCTCGGCAGCGCTGGCCTCCACCAACTTTTCCCGCAACAGGGCCCCTCCTGCCCCTTTGATCAGGTTCAGGGATCCCACTTCAATCTCGTCGGCCCCATCGATGGCCAGATCCAGGCGCGGCTGCTCTTCTAGGGTAGCCAGCGGGATCCCCAGGGAGCGGGCCTGTTCAGCCGTGCGCTCCGAGGTAGGCACGCCGATAATCTGGAGACCTTCGGTTTGCATCCGCTCTGCTAGGGCGCTCACGGCAAAGGCGGCTGTGGATCCCGTGCCCAGCCCCACCACCATCCCCGACTGCACCTTTTGAACCGCGGCTCGGGCTGCTGCTTGTTTCAGATCATCTAAAGACTCGGTCCCGCTGACGCGAAGGGTAGTCATTCCCAGCTCCTCTCCCGTGGATGAAGATCCTACCAAAGTGCTTTGCACCGCTACCGCCCGCTCCAGCTAAAACCCTCCGGCGCTGCCACCACTTGGCCAAAGAGATCATAGGGCTCAGCGCGGGTGATCTGCACCGGCACCAGGGATCCCAGGGATCCCTGCCCCTGCACATACACCACTCCATCCACCTCGGGGGCAAAGCGGGGGGAACGGCCAATCCACTCGCCGGTTCTGGGGTTTTCCTGCTCCAAGAGAACGGGAACCACCCGGCCTACCTGCTCGCGGTTGCGGCGGAAGGTGATCCCCTGCTGCACCTGCATCAGGCGGGCACGGCGCTCCTGTTTGACGGCCTCTGGAACCTGATGGGGGAGGTGGTAGGCAGGGGTGCCCTCTTCGGGAGAAAAGGTAAACACCCCCACATGGTCAAACTGATGGCGCTGGACAAAGTCTAGTAGATGCTGGAAGTGCTCCTCCGTCTCCCCAGGAAAGCCGACGATAAAGCTGGTGCGCAGCACGGCATTGGGCAACGCCTGGCGCAGCCGCTCGATCACCCGGTCGTTGACCTGCCCTTGCCAGGGGCGATTCATGGCCTTGAGGATCTGCGGATGGCTGTGCTGTAGGGGCAAATCCAGGTAAGGCAAGAAATTGGGAGTTTCTTGGATGGCCTCCACCACTGCAGGCGTGACGCCGGTGGGGTAGGCGTAGAGCATGCGGATCCAGGGAATGGGGATCTTGCCCAGGGCGCGAATGAGATCTGCCAGCCGCGGCTCCCCGTAGAGATCGATCCCGTAGTGGGTGGTGATCTGGGAAATTAAAATCAGCTCCTGCACCCCCTCTTCGGCCAGCTGTTCTGCTTCCCGTAGGATCGACTCGATGGAGCGAGAGCGTTGGTCGCCCCGCAAGTGGGGGATGATGCAGAAAGAGCAGCGGTAGTTACAGCCCTCAGCTACCCGCAGGTAGGCCACCGGCGCGTGGGTGGTGCGGTAGCGGGGGACAGTCTCATCGGCAATGTAATCCAGGCTAGAAGTAACGGCATTGACCCGCTCTCCCCGCTCCACCCGCTCGATGATTTGGACGATCTGGTGATAGTCGCCCGTGCCCACGATAGCCACTGCCTCTGGGATCTCCTGCAGCAGCTCCTCTTGGAAGTGTTGCGCCAAGCAGCCGGCAATAACGATTTTCTTGCCCTGTACTGCCAACTCCATCAGGGTGCTGACCGACTCCCGCCGCGCTGCTTCAATGAAGCTACAGGTATTGACGATCACATAGTCAGCACTCTCTTCGTCCCCATCCACCCGGTAGCCTGCTTGAGCCAGCAAGCCCAGCATGTGCTCGGTGTCCACCCGGTTTTTCTCGCAGCCCAGGTGTAAAACGGCAACCGACGCCTTTGTACGCTGCACCGCTGTTCGCGTAAGCGGGACGGAGTCCTTAACGGATGGGAAACTGGAGACGGTCGCTTCTAACCCATTCATGGACTGAGCATCAAAAAGGGGGCAGCTTGCCAGAGGCTTATCTATTCTAGTTGAGGGCCGCATCAGCGTTGCGGAGCAATAGAGCCGTAGCCACGGCCAACGCGGTGGCCGCCCAACTGTAGGGATCCCCGCCAGCCGCCGTCGAAAACAGAGGTGCCCGTCCATAGCCCCGCAGGCGCAAAGCCTGATAAACCCTCTGCGAGCGCTCGTAGCTGCGCACCAACAGGGTGCCCACCGAAGCAGCCAGGAAGGGTAGGTCTTGCCTCAAAGCCGGCCCAGGACGCCACAGGGATCCCCGCGGTCGCCAACCCCTCAGCCGGGCTGCCCGTTGCATCTGCTGCCACTGAGCGGCTACCTCCTGCAAATAGCGCTGGGTGAGCCAGGCCAGTTCCAGCAGGAGGTCTGGGATCCCCAGTTGCCGCAACGCTGCCAACAGTTCCGATGTGGGGGTGGTCTCCAGCAGCAGCATCGTGAGGGCAAATAGGGCCAGCCCTCTCCCCCCAATGCGAAGCGCCATCTGCAGCCCCTCCCAACGCAGAGCCAGGGATCCCCAGCGCCACAGGATGGTTTCCCCCGCCCAGAAGGGAAGGATCCCCATCAACCCTGCCACCAACAGCCCTGGGGCTGCCAGCCGCCTCAGCCCGAGGCTCCAAGGCAATCCCGACAGGCTCCACAGTCCAGCCACCAGCGCCCAGATGAGCGGCAAGAGGGCCAGGCACCTCACCGAGGCGAAAGCCGCCATCAGCGCCATCAGGCCCAGCACCTTGGGCAGAGGTTGCCACCGGTGCAGCCAGGAAAGGGGTTTGGAGGGGTGAGGATGGGATTGTTGACCGCGCCAGCAGCAAGGGATCCCTGAGCCGGCTTCATCTCTTGCCATACTCTCCCAGCAGCGCCGGTTGTACCCGCTGCAAAAACAGCACCACCCAACTGGTGAACAACCCCTCCACCACCATCAGGGGGATGTGGGCCACCACCAAGCTCCCAAGAGCCAGACGACCGGCTTCTGTGGAGAGGATCCCGCTGCCAGCGTCAACCACAGCAGCCATGACCACCCCGTAAAACAACAGCACTGCTAGACCCACCCCAACCGCTCCCGCCAAGAAGGCAGACACTCCGGCCCCCATCACCCGACGGCCTGCCCGAAAAATCCCACCGGCCAGGAGCGCCGGGATCCCCATAATGGCGGCGTTGATGCCCAATGTGGTCAGGCCCCCATGGCCAAAGGCCACCGCCTGAAAAAACAAGCCCACTACAATCGCCGGATAGGCCAAAGCCCCCAACATCAGACCCATCAACCCGTTCAGCACCAGATGCAGGCTGGCCGGGGGAAAGGGCAGGTGAATCGAAGAGGCCACAAAAAAGACAGCCGTGAGCAAAGCCGCTTTGGGCAACTGGTCGCGACAGCGTTGCGTAGCAATATGGCGGGGATCCCGTTCCCACCAAGGACATTGCTCGGCAACGCCGGCGCGACGGAGAAGCCGCAAGCTGTAGCTGGTGATCAGGGCGGTGATGCCATAACCCCCTAGCCAAAGCGGTGCTGGCAAAATGCCATCGCTGATGTGCATGGTCAGTCCTACTCCAGAGCAGAGGAGCCAGCCTGGGAGCCTGAGATTCCTGACCCTGGAGATCCCGAAACCGGTGGGCTCTCCACCGCTGCGTAACCAGATTGACGGGGCCTGGAGAAGAACAGAGCTGTGCCCAGACAGCCCCAAATGACACAGGCGGCCATAACCCCCCGCTGCAAAGGCCCAAAGGGTGGGGAAGCGCTGGGGATCCCTTCTGTCTGAGGGAACTCCTCGCCCACCGGCACGTTGACCAACACCCCATGCCCCGCCTGGCGAATCCGCACCTGCCAGAGGCCCGTCAGGTTGGGATCCGGCTGCAGCAGAAATCGTCCCCGCGCATCCGTCTGTCCCTCTTGCCAAGGGGTAGTGGGATCCGTTGGCGCAAATACCGTCACCCGGGCGGATCCCATCGGTTCCCCAGAATCGTAGCGGGCCTCGATCTCAAAAGCGGGAACAGCCCGAAGAGAGGCTTCCACCCCATGGGCCCAAGCCGGAGCAGGCTCAAGCAAGCCAAGAAGCAGTAGCAAGCAAGAACGAGAAAGGATCCAGGGTTTTGGTCTGTCCATGGGCGGCGAAGATGGGGTCAGCAACTGCTTGATCTCCAGGAGATCAGAGGCAAGAACTCTGCCCTCCTAGCACTGAAAGCAGATCCCCCGACGCACTTCACCATTGCTCCGCGCTGCCAGCACGGTCGCGTAAACAAGCTGCAGCCCCAGCATAGCTTGGCATCGGTACTGTTCTACCGAAACACAGCCTTCCCGGTCGTCACAATCCCCCACCAGGGCATCTGTAGGGCTATGCCTATGGCAAGGGCTACTCCTGCGCCAGATTCCCCGCCCGCACCCAACCTTCCTGCCCATTCTGACGGCGAATGCGCTGCCAACGGCCATCTTCGCTGAGGCCCAGCACCGTCACCACCTCGTTCATGGGCACACCGCCAATGTAGGTTCCCTCCCGCTCTGGAGTGGCCCGCAGCGCCAGGCCAATGGGCTCGATCACCCGTCCCCGCTCACCTGGGGAAACCACTGCTGCCGTGGGGGGTCGAGTCGGCAAAGGAGTTGATTCAGGGTTGGGTTCAACCGTGGGAGCTGTAGAAGTTGAAGCTGAAGCACCATCCACAGGGCCCAAATTGCCGGCGCGCACCCAGCCCTCTTGTCCGTTCAACTCCCGCCGCACCCGTTGCCAACGACCATCGGCGCTGTACTCCAACACCGTCACCGTTTCCCCCACCACAATTCCCCCTTGGTAGGCTCCATCGGCAGAAGGTTGGCTGCGGATGGCCAGGCCAATGGGCTCGATCACCCGCCCGCGGCTGCCGGGGGGAAATCCCTCAGGGTCAACAGTGCCTGCAGCAGGGCCAGGCAAGGGAGAGGGAAAACTTGCCGGGCTGGGCAAGGGATCCAAGCGCACCGCCTGCGGAAATTGAGGCGGGGCAGGGGGGGCCAACATGGGGGCGACGAGCTGCCACAACTGCCAAGCCAAGGCGGCCAGAGCCCCAACCGAGACACTCACCACCACCAAGGTGCTCAAGGGAAAACTGCCAGAAGCAGGAGAAGAACGGCCTCGCATCGGGTAGTTAGCCATCCGAAATACCTTCCCGCAATGCTGCAGGCAAGAATCCGCAGAGAAGATGGGATCCCCGTCAAAACCGGGGATTTACGAAAGCCAGAGCACGACTGCTGCGCAACGCTGACGTGATTGCATCCCAATGTATCGTGTTCCGCAGCGCTCTTGCTAGGCCTGTGCAGAGGAACCGCAACGCTGACGGGGCGACGCGACCCCAGAGGGCAAGGGCGTCGGAGATTAGCTTCTACTTATTGGTGTTGGTGAACTTATTCTGCCAGTCGGTCGTCAAAATCTCTCGGCCAAATACCCATCCTGCCAGAAGGAGGGGCAATGCCAAGCCCAGAAAGCCAAAAAGACTGACCACCTGAGCCACTTGCCGCTGGGCTTGTTTTCTCCTGGGATCCGGGATGTTGTTGGCAGCCAGCACCACTTTAGAACAAAAAGCCACCACCACCGCCCCCACCGGCCCCAAAACCAAAGAGGGCCACAGCCAAGCCTCCACTTGCGAGAATGCGTAGGCTCCGGTAAAGGGGATAATCACGAAACAAGCCAGCTCCAGGATCCCCCACGTGAAGAGGGCCAACCAGACATCTTTGCGGAAGACTTCATCGGGATTGGTGTACATAAGCCTCCGGGATAAACCGCCACCTGCCACACTAAAGCGAGACTTTGAGACAGGAACAGCAGCGTCACAGCTTCCAGATTAACTCCAGGTGCTAAGGATCTTGCTTGACGGATCCTCCTTACGCTACTTTTCCCCTTGGGCAACTCAGTTAAGATAATGCCCAAGATTCTTGGATAAGCCTCCGTTAATTTGGAGAGAAGGGCAGCCTTGACAAGGATGAACTCCCCCTGTGACCCCATACGTAAAGACTTGAAATAAGATTTAAGTGTTCAATCACTCATGAATTGCCTGCGCCTGTGGCCCTTTCCAGCCGAGGTTGGGGTCAAGCTTGCCCTGTTGAGAGGGCTCTTTATTCACCCGCGAGCCGAGGGCCCATCGCCTCTGCACGATTGTTGCCCATGAGCTGCCGAAGGGATCCCCACACCCCAACGCCCTGCAACCTTGTCTCCTGCTGACTTCGAGAGTGCCAAGCTGCCATGTCACGCATCCTCATCATCGATGATGATCCCAGCATTTGTGCTCTACTACAGCGGTACTTGCAGCGGCAGGGGTATTCGGTTGAGGTGGCGATGACGGGGGCCGAGGGCTTACAGCAGTTGCGCGCTTTTCAGCCGGCCTTGGTAATTTTGGATCTGAACTTGCCGGATGTGAGCGGCTACGATCTCTGCCAGCAAATGCAAAAAGAGACCGGCGTGTACGTGTTGATGTTGACCAGCCGCGTCAGCCCTGCTGATAAGTTGCACGGATTCCAGTTGGGGGCAGATGACTACCTGACCAAGCCCTTCAGCCTGCCGGAGTTACAGGCGCGAGTGCAAGCCATTCTGCGGCGGCAACGCATGAAGACCGAAGTTGCCAGCGCACCGGTCTTGACCTTTGCCTCTTTGGTAATCGACCCGGAAACCCGAGCAGTCATCCGCGAGCAGCGCCTGATCAACTTAACAGCACTGGAGTTCGATTTGCTCTATGCTATGGCTCGACATCCGGGGCGGGTTTGGCGACGGGCTGAGCTGATTCAAGAGGTGTGGGATTTTAACCACGAGGGAGATGAACGGGTGGTCGATGTCCACATCGGCCAAATTCGCAAGAAACTAGAGACTGATACCAGCCAACCGGAGTTGATCCGCACCGTGCGTGGAGTTGGCTACAAGTTTGAGCCCCCCAGCCCCAAAGAGGGGTAGGCAGAGAAAAAGTTGGTATCCTCCCCGGCCTAAGCGCGAGAGCAGGACGGAGTTATCGGGCCGAGACTTGTTGCGCACCGGGTCATTTCAAGTCGAGCCAAATTGAAACACTCGCCAACTCACCTCCAGTCTTTCTCCTTTTGAGAGAGGGAAGGCGGGGATCAGTACGGCGAAACAGGTTCACCCCGCGCCATTCCAATAAACGCGCTATTCCAATAAAAAAATAAGATGACCAGAGTGTAGAACTGCAACGCTCAATGCCCCACTCCAGCAAGACACAGTTTTTGCGCCTGGGGGATGAAAGTGCCAGCATCCTTTGGGTTCTCTAATCCAGGCGGCGGCCCGTCAAACGCACAAAAATGTCTTCTAAGTTGGCCGGGCGCACCATGAGGCCGGTTTTGTCGGGTTCTGCCTCCAACTGCCGCTGAGCTTCCGCCAAGCTGGGGAAAAAGGTGTACTCCACCTCCCGGCCAGGACAGGATCGCACCAGCAGGGCCTCTCCATACTTGGCCCGCAGTTGCTCGGTGCTGCCCAACTCGATTAACCTTCCCCCATCCATGATGCCGATGCGGTCGCACAGCTCTTCTGCCTCCTCCATGTAGTGGGTGGTAATCAGCAAGGTCATGCCCTGCCGATTGAGATCCCGCAAGATCTCCCACAACAGCCGCCGCGCCTGGGGATCCAACCCGACAGTGGGCTCGTCCAAAAACAAAATCTGGGGGCGATGCAGTAACGCCCTGGCCACCTGCAAGCGTCGTTTCATTCCCCCTGAGAGGGTTTTCACTTTGTCTTGCCGGCGATCCGCCAGCCGCACATACTCCAGCCATTCATCGATGCGCCGTTGCCGCTCTGGGTTGGGGATGTGGTGCATACGCCCGTGGAACTCCAGGTTTTCCCAAACGGTCAGCTCTGCCTCTAGGGTGATAGGCTGCAGAACTACGCCAATTTGCTGCCGCACCGCCACCGGATCCCGCACCACGTCATACCCCCCCACCCGGATGGATCCCTGGCTGGGTCGGGTAAGGCTAGTAAGCATGCGGATGGTGGTGGATTTGCCGGCGCCGTTGGGCCCCAACAGGGCAAACACTTCCCCCTGGGGGATCTGCAGGCTCAAATCCTGAACGGCAACCTGCTGCCCAAAGCGCTTCCACACCCCCTGCATTTCCACTGCCACCGTCTTGGTTTGGGGCAAGGCTGGGGCCGTCGAAAGAGCTGTCACAGTCCGCTCCGGTAAAGTGTAAAGAAATCTTTATTCTCCAGCATACGCCAGCCGTGTCAGCAAGCTGCAGGTCTTATCAGGGATCCCTGCTGCTGGCAGCAGTCTGGGTTGTCTCTTGAGCTTTTGCGTGGCTGTGATCTCGTTCCCTGTGGTTTTTCTCCGAGCTCTGCAAAATAGTATACATTGCACCTGAAGGGTGAGTTACGTCCGCAGGGCAGGGCGTGATCGTACAGCAGATAGGGGAAGTCGCACTAAATAGCTAGTGCTGTATCTGTACGTATGGGTAACAATAAAGACACAAGCTTGAGCGGGCTGACTGTTCGGCTTGGGGCTTTTTCTTGGTGAAGTGACTTCCCTTCAGCGCCCACCGATACAGCCTGTTAAGGGCTCAAGGGGTACAATAGCAGCACTTAGCAAACCAACTTCGGAAGGAGGATGGATTGATCAGTAGTAAAGAAGTCTTCAC
>NZ_JBSSAB010000034.1:0-36544 GCF_054058195.1 Thermostichus sp. OS-CIW-29 | reverse complement strand
AAGCCGGCGCGCTGGGCGAAGAAGTGGCTGTAGGCTCGCTCCAAATCCTGGAGCGCCTGTTGCAGCGGATGCACCGGCGCATCCGCCAGCCACGCCGTATCTGCGCTGTGGCGCCACGCGGTGAGCAGCTGGCACAAGCCCGCATAGCCTAGCTTTTTCTGACCTTGCTCGTGACGCTCCTTCTGCAACGCCAGTGCTTTGTTGTAGACGAACCGGCAGGAGCCAGCAAAGCGGCGCATCTGCCGTTCCTGCTGGCCGTTGGGCAGCAATTCGTACTTGAAGGCTTGAAGTCGTTGCACCGCTCAATCGTATTCTTGACCTATGCGTGATGACAACGATATTCACATGGCCGGCACTGCGTTTTTAAAGGGCGTCGGCTACGGTCGGCGCTATCCTTCCCTGCCCTGAAGGACGGGGCTTGCCGCGCCTTTTGGTCAATACAGCTGCGTCTTGACTCCGCTATGGTGGCGCTATGGTGAATAGAGGGGTGGGAGGATGGGTTGAGAGCGGCGATGGCAACAACAGACGTGACGGTGGTGGTGAAGATCGGCACCTCCAGCCTGACAGATACTCAGACCGGCTTGTTGCGTCTTTCGGTGTTGGGGCCGCTGGTGGAGGTGCTGACCCACCTGCGCAGGCAGGGGTATGCGGTGATCTTGGTCTCCTCTGGGGCGGTGGGGGTGGGCTGTGCTCGCCTTGGCTGGCGGCAACGACCGACGGCTATTGCCGAGAAGCAGGCGGTGGCTGCGGTGGGACAGGGGCGGTTGATCCGCCTTTACGATGACCTCTTCTCGGCTCTGAACCAGCCAATTGCCCAAGTGCTGCTCACCCGCGGCGATCTGGTGGAGCGCAGCCGCTACGTGAACGCCAATCGCACTTTTGCCCAACTGCTGCAGATGGGGGTTATTCCCATCGTCAATGAAAACGACACGGTGGCAGTGGAGGAGCTGAAATTCGGCGATAACGACTCGCTTTCGGCGTTAGTGGCCAGCATGGTGCAGGCCAAGTGGCTTATCCTGCTCACCGATGTGGACAAGCTCTATTCGGCTGACCCCAACCGAGATCCCTCTGCCCAGCCCATTGAGCGGGTGTTGCCCGGGATCCCGCTACAGGTGAAGGCCGAAGCCCAGGGGAAAAGCGGCTGGGGCACCGGCGGCATGGCCACCAAACTGACCGCTGCTCAAATTGCTACAGCTGCAGGGGTAACGGTGGTGATCACCAATGGCAAACGGCCTGAGCAGATCCCGGCAATTCTGGCCGGCGAGGCCATCGGCACCCGCTTTGATCCGGCTCCTCAGCCCGCCAGCGCCCGCAAGCGATGGATTGCCTACGGCCTCATCCCCGAGGGATCTTTGACTTTGGATGAGGGGGCGGTACGAGCGGTGTGCGAGCAAGGGCGCTCGCTGTTGCCGGCAGGGATCACAGCCATTTCTGGGGAGTTTGAGGCGGGGGCTGCCGTGCGCCTGTGCGATCCCAGCGGCCAGGAGGTGGCGCGGGGCCTGGTGAACTACAGCGCCGAGGAGCTGCGGCAGATTAAGGGCAAAAAAACCGCCGAGATTCCCCGCATCCTGGGCTACGAAGGGGTTGATACTGCCGTCCACCGGGATAACTTGGCCTTGCTCAATTGAGGCCATGGGTGAGGCCATGGGGGCGAGTCCAGGCGCGGTGCTCTGCACCACTAGCACGAATGGCTACAACGGCGGGATCCCAACGCCTATTCTTCCAACTGCCAGGGATCCTGAGCCAGCACCTCATCGAAAACCCGCGGGGGGCGCACGGCCATCAGCACCTGGCCCAACAGGGGAGAGGAGGGCGAGTCTTCTATCCACTCCACCGCCAGGGATCCGGCCCGATCCACCAGGAAAAATCCCGCCATCTGAGCTCCCTCCCAAACCCGAGCGGCGCGATCGACCACCAGCAAAACCGGATCCTGTTCTTCACCGGCAGGCACCGGCAAACCCAACAGGGATCCCAAAAGCCGGTTTTCCACCTGAAGGATCACCGGATCCCCGGCCTTTTGAATCACCGGCCAAGCAGGCAAGGCCATCCAAGTCTGCTCCGCCGGGCTGTTGACCCAGCCAAAGGGCCCTTGCGGCTCGCTGGGGGGGATCCCTTCCCAGGCGGCAGTTGCAAGAGGCAGGGATCCGGCCACCGGCAGCAGTCGCGGCAGATCTTCTTCCAAGCGAAACACGGACAGCTTGGGCAAAACGCTGCGTTGGGGGCGGGAGCTGGTGGCAATCGTGGACAAGAGCTGCTCCACCTGTCGGCGGGCTGTATCACTGTGGACATACTGAAATGCTCGACCGATAGCGCGAGTTCGCTCCTGCAGATCGCGGGTTTGCTGGGCCGTCCGCCAGGCTTGATAGGCTACCGCATCGCCAGGGTGATCCGTAAACCCTTCCGGAAGCTGTTGGAGCTGGGCATAATTTTTCACGGCGCGGGCGATCTCATGAGCATCAGCGGCATGCAAATGGCGACTGAAGATAAATTCCGCCACCCGAACCCGATCCTGTGGAGAGAGAATGCGCAACTCGTAGAGGATATCGCTACCTTTGTGGGCAAAATGCTCCAGAACTGCTGGGCTGGCTCCTGCTTTGGCTATCCCTTCGTAAACTTGGGCCGCAACGATGATCTGGTTTTGGTGAATGGGCTCAAACCCGGTTGCCTCGAAGATGGCCTGGGGAGTCATTTTCTGTCGTTGCAAAGCTTGACAGGCCTTGGCCCAATCCAGCCACCGGCCCTCTTTGCGGCGCAGCCGCTCTACCAACAAGCTGGGATCCTCCTCCACAGCAGCAGGTTCCGGCAGATACTGACTCATGCTTGTTCTCCAACAGGCTGGACAGATCACCACTCCCCTGGTCCACAGCCCAGCAGAGCTGGCCGGGCATCTGGCCAAACTTGATCTTCAAACTTGATCTTAGGGCTGATAGCGGTTCTGGCCGAGTCCGGTCGCGACAGCGGGACGGAGTCCTTGGCGAAACTCTAGATCGCTGGGTCGCACAGCATCACCTGGGAAGGCTGTCCACTCACCGGCAAGCAGTTCAGATCCAATTGCCAAAGCTGAGACAGGTGAGATTTCTCTGCTTTGGGCACCTGCAGCCAAATCTTGCCCCTTTGGCCCACCTGCAACACCTGTGAGCCGTTAGGCACAGCTACTTGGGCCAAGGGATCCCCTTTTTCACTGTACAGCCAGAGGGAAGTGGATTGCTCGCCCTCTCGACACAGCAGCAGCACGCCCCAAGGGGCCTTGGCCATCTGGACAGGTTGCCCTTTCAAGAACCAGCGGCGCACCCGCAGCGGATTCACCTGCACTGAGTGGAGATAGGGGCAGCAACCTTGCTGGCCTTCCCTTCCCTCATCTGTTGCCGCAAAGAGCAACCGTTCTCCCAAGCTGATCACCCCCCCTTGGGGATCCAAGGGCAGGCGATAGCGAATGGGCTGGGATCCCGTCTGCAGAGACCAGCCGGTCGCGACAGTGGGATGGTGTCCCTTGGGATAGGGCAAGAGGCTCATCTCCACCCACTGCTGCCCCACACCTGTCAACAAAACCAGATGCTCCGAGAGGGCCAGCAAGCGGGACAGGGATCCCTGCCAAGGCCAACGAAAATAGCAGCGGGAATCGGGGAAAGGCTGTGTTCCTGTCGACGTGGCCGGCTGCCATTGTACGGCCCCCAACTCTTGGGCGGTGGCCCAGACCAGCTCCTGTCGCTCTGCCAGCCAGGTGGCCTGCCAATCCTCCTCAAAGCTGAGCAAGGTGCGGATGCGGCTGGGGCTGAGGTGCAAAAGGCTGCTTCGGGAGAAGGCCAGGGCTTCCGGGAAGGTGTTCAAGGGCAGCACCGCCCGAATTGGCTCGTCCAGGGAAAAACGGGCCAAAGCAGGGGATCCCAGGGCAAGGTTCTGGAGCTCCAGCCATTCCAGCCTCTGGGGGGTCACCCGCAACAGCAGCGGGGATCTGGAGCCGCTGGGATCCTCGCAGATGCAGAACTTTTGCTCGGCCAGGAACTCCATCCCGCCAGTGTCAACAGAGCCCAGATCCGGCAGATCCCAAACCTGTACCCCAGGGGGCGGCCATCTGGGCAGGCGAGGGCCAACCCAACAACTGGCCGGCTCTTGCCACTCTTGGGCAACCACCGCCAAAGCCGACCGCATTTGGGCAGCAGTGCGGAACCGCCGCAAGGGCAACTTGCGTAGGGCTATCTCCAGCACCTCCCGCAGCGGGGCAGGGATCCCTTCGGGACAGACAAACGGCTGGTTGAGGTGGGCGTGCATCAACTGGCCGGGGGATCCGGAAAAAGGCCGCCGGCCTGTCAACAGCTCCAGCAGGATGATCCCCACCGCGTAGAGATCCGAGGCAGGGCTAAACTGACCGTAGAAGCGCTCGGGAGCCATGTAGGCAGGGGATCCGGTGGCGCTGATCTCATCAGGAAGAGGCTGGGAGTGGCGGGCAATGCCAAAGTCTGTCAGCTTCAGTTGCCAGCCCTGGGGCGTGGGCTTGAGCAGGATGTTCTCGGGCTTGACATCGCAGTGGATCACCCCCTGCCGGTGGGCATGATCTAACCCGGCCAAAATCTGATCCACAAAGCCCAAAACCTGCTTGACCGGCAGCCACAGCCCTTGCTCCACCTGGTCGATCAGCTCCCGCAGCGTGCCTCCCTCGCAGTACTCCAACACCAGGTAGCGACCTTCGCGGGCATGTTCGAGGGCGTAGCAGCGGGTAATGTTGGGGTGGTTCAGGGTGAGCAGATGGCGCAGCTCCCGCAGCAGATTTTGGGTGGGAAAGCGCTCCGCCGGCAGCTCCTTCAGGGCCACCAGGTCTCCTCCTTGACGGGGACGGGCACAGAATACACGCCCGTACTGCCCTTGGCCGGCCAAACCCAACATTTGGTAGCTGTCGTGAATCGACTTGAGGGTACGGCTGCGTCGGGACACGGCCCTAGCCCACGAGGAATCAATACCGGCACTTTACATCTTTTTTTGCTCTTTTCGTTCCCGTCTTGGCTCAGGTTCCAGAACAACGAGCCCAGCAGCAGGTCTGCCGAACTCCCACCGGAAAGCCTAAGAGCCAGTCAACTGCTTGAGCAGCTCCGCTGCGTGGGTTTCCACCTTGACCTTGGTGATAACGGCCTCGATCTTCCCCTCCGGATCAATAACAAAAGTGGTGCGGTGAATGCCGTTGTACTCTTTGCCCATGAACTTTTTCGGCCCATAGACCCCGTAAGCCCTGGCCACCTTGGCCCCCTCATCCACCAACAGGGGGAAGGGCAGTTGCAGCTTCTGGGCAAATTTTTGGTGGGAACGGGCATCGTCGGCGCTCACCCCCAAGATGGCGATGCCGTGGGCTTGATAGTCAGCGTAGGCATCCCGAAAGCCGCAGGCTTCTTGGGTGCAGCCGGGGGTGTTGTCCCGCGGGTAAAAATAGAGCACCACCCGCTGGCCCCGCAACTGGCTCAAGCTGATGGGATTGCCCTCGGCATCGGGCAGGGTGAACTCCGGAGCCGGATCCCCAACGGCAAGGGGCATGGGTGGGATCCCTCCTCAGACCGATTTTTTGGGAGAGAGAATCATCGTGATGTTTCGCCCTTCCTTTTGGGGGGGCTGCTGCATTTCCGCCACTTCTTGTAAGTCTTTGAACAAGCGGTGCAGCAATTCTTCCCCTAACTCGGCGTGCTGGGCCTCACGACCGCGGAACATCACCGTGGCTTTCACCTTGTCTCCATCCCCCAAGAACTGTTGGGCGCTGCGCAGGCGCACGTTGTAGTCGTGCTCGCCGATGTTGTAGCGAAACTTCACTTCCTTGATCTCGGCAGTGTGTTGCTTCTTGCGGGCCTCCCGTTCTTTCTTCTCCTTCTCAAACTTGAACTTGCCGTAGTCCATGATGCGGCAGACGGGCGGGTCGGCCTTTTCGCTCACCAAGACCAAGTCCAGATCTTTTTCTTCTGCCAGGCGCAGGGCTTCGCGCGGGCTCATGATCCCCAACTGAGTGCCGTCGGTATCGATAAGGCGGATTTTGGGGAAGCGGATGCGCTCGTTGATAGCCGGCAGCTCTGCGCGCTGCTTGCGGGGGAAGCGGTCAGGTGGACGCTCTACGGTCAAGTTTTCCTCTCTCAACGAAATAACAACACAAGACAAATGCTAAGTAGGACTAGCCCCCTTCGGAGCAGTGCCGAACCCTGAGTTTGGACTCTCCAATCAAAGTCGGCCACTGGCCCGCAGGCCAAGGCAGGCTGCACCTATACTAACCGGCATTTTCCGTCTCCTTCTAGAGCTATCAAGAGTTGTCAAGGCCCGCTCACTTGGGGATCCTGCCAGATTGGGGCAACAACCGCGGTAGGATACCAAAGTGGCGATCCTGATGGGATCAAAGGTTGTTTGTCGGCCAGCAGGGAGGGCAGAAGCGGTGCAGCTCGGTTTAACGGAACGGGAACTGACAGAGTTGGCCCAAAAGTCGGTTCAGCTCATCCTCAGCCCGCGGGAAGGGGATAGCGAAGCGCTGATCCAGTACAAGTCTTCGGCAGAATTTCGAGCGGGGGTGCATCTGGCCTGTGCGGCCATGGTGTTGGTCTTGGCAGAGAACAACGAGCGCCTCAGCCAGCAGTTGCAGGCTACTTTACAAAACTTATCTGCAGCCGTCGAGACACCCTCAGAGAAGGCTGCCGGAAGCTAGCCCAAGGATCCGCGAACGGGGGAGGAAAAGCCTTGGCTGAGGTGCGCAGCGAACGAGACTCAATGGGGGAGCGGCAACTACCCCAGTCGGTTTACTACGGCATCCAGACCGCCCGTGCCCTGGAGAACTTCCCCATCAGCGGCCTCAAGCCCCTGCCAGAGTATGTGGAGGCCTGCGTGCTGATTAAAAAGGCGGCGGCGGAGGTCAACGGCGAGCTGGGGTGCATTCCGGCAGAGGTGGCCAAGGCGATTGTCCAAGCGGCGGATGAGATCCTCCAGGGATCCCTGCGGGATCAGTTTGTGGTGGATGTGTACCAGGCGGGGGCGGGCACCTCCCACCACATGAACGTCAACGAAGTGCTGGCCAACCGCGCTCTGGAGATCCTGGGGGAGCCCAAGGGCCGCTACGAGCGGGTCAGCCCCAACGACCATGTCAACTACGGCCAGTCCACCAACGATGTCATCCCCACCGCCATTCGTCTGGCTGCCCTGCTGCGGGTGCGACGGGATTTTCTGGGCACGCTGGACAATTTGGTAGCGGCGCTGGAGCAGAAGGCCCAAGAGTTTCGCGGCATCCTCAAGGCCGGTCGCACCCATTTGCAGGATGCGGTGCCGGTGCGGCTGGGGGATAGCTTCGGCGCCTACGCGGCCATCTTTGCCCAACACCGTCGCTGGATTGAGGAGGCCAGCCAGGCCCTGTGCAGCTTGGGGCTGGGGGGAAGCGCCGTCGGCACCGGCCTCAACACTCATCCCCAGTACCGGCAAAAGGTGGTGCAACGGCTGGCAGAGTATACCCAGTTGCCCCTCACCCCTGCTCCCCACCCCATGGCGGCGATGCAGAGCATGGCCCCCTTTGTGCATCTGTCGGGATCCCTGCGCAACCTGGCCCAAGATGGCATCAAGCTGGCCAACGACCTGCGGCTGATGGATTCTGGCCCCAAGACCGGCCTGAAGGAGATCCAACTGCCGCCGGTGCAGCCCGGCTCTTCCATCATGCCTGGCAAGTACAACCCGGTGATAGCCGAGATGTTGAACATGGTCTGTTTCCAGGTGATTGGGCTGGATACCGCCATCACCCTCGCAGCCCAAGCGGGGCAATTTGAGCTCAACGTGATGATGCCCCTGATTGCCTATGACCTCCTGCACAGCCTGCAGATTCTGAACAGCAGCCTGCGGGTCTTTGCCGAGCGCTGTATTCAAGGCATCACCCCCAAACCGGAGCGCTGCCGCGGCTACGCGGAAGGGACGCTGGCTTTGGTGACCGCCCTCAACCCCTACATCGGCTATTTGCAAGCTGCAGAAGTGGCCAAGGCTTCTTTGGAAACCGGCCAGTCCATTCGGCAGATTGTCTTAGAGCGCAACTTGATGACCCCGGAACAGGTGGCCAAGGTGCTGGATCTGGAGGCGATGAGCCAAATGCAGTCCTAACCCATTCGCTACAGTGGAGGCATACTGCTCCTGCCCGGCCATGACCATCGCCCCCTATCGCTGGCCCACCCAGCACGACTTGCCCGATACAGACGACACCCCCTTGGACAACGAGGATCAAGGCCGCCAATACCCCCTCCTCCGGGAACCGCTGCTGCTGCACTGGTCAGATCGGCAAGACTTTTTTGTGGCTTGCAATATGGGCCTTTACTACGCCCTACCCCGGCAGGTCATTGTTCCGGATTTGTTTCTGGTGCTGGGGGTTCCCCGTTGGCGGGATGGCACTGCCCGCAAAAGTTATGTGGTTTGGGATGAAGGGAATATCTTGCCTATTCTCATCTTGGAGATCATCTGCAACGACCAGGGGGAAGAAAAACCCGGACAAGCCAAATTCCAGCTCTACGAAAGGCGGCTGCGGATCCCCTACTACGTCACCTTCGAGCTAGAGACCGATGAGCTGAATGTTTATCAACTCCAGGGCGGACACTATGAGCTGCTCCCCGGCTCAGGCGCTGGAGAACATCCCCCAATTCTGTTGCCCGATTTGGACTTGAGTATCGGTCGGTGGTGGGGATCCTACGAGGGGCGAGAACGCTTTTGGGTGCGCTGGTATGATAGGGCAGGGCAATTGTTGCCTACGGGAGCTGAACTAGAACGGCAGCGGGCTGAATTGGAACGGCAACGGGCTGAATTGGAACGGCAGCGGGCAGAATTGGAACGCTCCCGAGCCGAACGACTGGCCCAGCGGCTACGGGAACTGGGAGAAGACCCTGAATTTTGATCAGCTTTTCCAGGGATCCCCAAAAAAGAAATCTCCACCTACCCCCTACACTGGAATCCTGGCATTCCAGGGGGACATGATGACCAGACAGCGACTCAGTTTGTGGACGAAGCTGGCCTATGGGGTGGGGGATCTGGGCACAGGCATGACGGCCAACATCCTCATCTTTTTCCTGCTGCCCTTTCTCACCAATACCGTTGGCATGTCGGCAGGCCTAGCCGGCAGCATCTACGCCATCACTCGCTTTTGGGATGCCATCAACGATCCCATCATCGGCATTCTCAGCGACCGCACCCGCACCCGTTGGGGCCGTCGCCGCCCCTGGCTGCTGTTTGCAGCCCTCCCCTTTGGCCTCACGTTCCTGGCCCAGTGGTGGATCCCTTTTCCCGGTCGGATTGGCCCCCTGTTTGCCTACTACCTGGCGGTGTCGCTCTTGTTCAATACCTTCTACTCTGCGGCCAATATTCCCTACGCCTCCCTGACAGCGGAGCTGACCCAGGATTACGACGAGCGCACCCAGCTCAACCAATTCCGCTTTGCCTTCTCTGTAGGGGGCAGCATGGTTGCGGTGGTTACCTTTCCGCTCTTGGTCAACCTGCTGCCGGATCGGGCTGCCGGCCATCTGCTGGCCGGAGCCTGTTTTGGAGTGATCTCGGCTGTGCCCTTGCTGATCTGTTTTTGGGGGGTGCGAGAACGGTATCCATCCCAACGGGATCCCATGCCCCTGGTTCAACAACTGCGGGTGGCCTTCAGCAACCGCCCCTACCTGTTTGTCAGCGGCATCTACCTGTGTTCTTGGCTAGCGTTTCAGTTCACAGCCACAATCATCCCTTATTTCATCGTCTTCTGGATGGGCCTGCCGGAGGTGTGGATTTCCTTGGTGGTACTGGCGGTACAGGGGATCGCAGTGCTGACGCTGTTCGGTTGGACCCAACTGAGCACCCATCTGGACAAGCGCACCATGTACCTCATTGGGGCGGGGTTTTGGCTGATCTCGCAGGCGGGCTTGTTTTTCCTCCAGCCCGGCCAGCAGGGGATCATGATTGGGCTGGCTCTGTTGGCCGGCATTGGGGTTTCTGCTACGGCCTATCTCGGCCCTTGGTCGATGTTGCCGGATGTGATCGATCTGGATGAACTACAAACCGGGGAGCGGCGGGAGGGGATCTTCTACGCTTTTATGGTCTTCTTACAAAAGGTGGGCCTGGCGCTGGGACTGTTTTTCGTGGGGCAAGCTCTGGATTGGGCCGGCTTCGTGCCTTCGGTGGCCGGAGAGGCCCTGCCCATCCAGCCGGAATCGGCTTTGTTGGCCATTCGCGTTGCCATTGGCCCCTTACCGGGAGTGGCTTTGATCGGCGGGATCTTGCTGGTGTGGTTCTACCCAATCACCCGGCAGCGTCATCAGCAGATCCTGATGGAATTGGAAGAAAGACGGCAACAATACCACCCCAGCACCGAAAGATCTCCTTAGCTAAACCGCCGAGAAGCCCCGCCCTCTGTCCGTAGGACGTATGGCCTACGGCCCGCTGAAGCGAACGTGCTAGCGGCGCGGAGCGCTTGGGTCGGGATGAGAGGCGGGAGTACCTTGGCTTTCAATGTACTGGCTCAATGCCGAGACTGTTACCCCACCACATGAAGCGATGAAATAAGATTCATTCCACAGCACATTTTTCCGGTATATCTTGCTGATGTAATCCGCAAACTCGCTTCTCATCCTGCGACTAGAGACGGATTTGATGTTGTTTACCAATTTGGACAGATCCACCTGCGGGTAGTACTGGAACAGCAGATGAACATGGTCTGCCTCGCCGTTGAACTCAATAAGTTTGCAACCCCACTTTTGGCAAAGGTCATACATAACTTCATGTAATCGCTGCAGCATTTCGCTGGTAAATACCTTGCGACGGTACTTGGTGGTTAAGACCAAGTGCGCCTTCAAATCAGATACAGCTCTGCCGCTGGAAACAAAATCATGCTTCATGGTCGCTAATCCCTGCTGGCGCTATAATCAGTGTAGCGGTTTCTGAGTACGCTTAAGATGAGGACTGCCTATCAGTACCGCCTGCGGCCTACGCCCAGTCAAGTTGTCCTGATGGAGCAATGGCTGGAGCTGTTGCGCAAGCAGTACAACTATCGGTTGGCAGAGCGGCTTAACTGGTGGGAACAAAACCGCTGTAATATAAACGCCTGCCCCTTAATCTGTCATTTGCCTGAGCTGAAAGACAGGCCGGATGTCTACTCCCAAAAACGAGACTTGGTGAATACCAAAGTAAGGTTCCCCGAATACCAAGCAATCCATTCGCAAGTCCTGCAAAACTGCATAGAGCGGGTGCACAAAGCATTCGACCGCTGGCTGAAAGGCGACCGTAACGGCAAGAGGGCAGGAAGGCCGAGATTCAAAGGGGCGGGCCGGTATCGTTCCTTCACCTTTCCCCAGATGAAGCAGGACTGCATTCAAGGGAAGTTTATTCATCTGCCCAAAATCGGAGCAATTAAGCTGATTCAGCACCGTCCGTTGCCTGACGGGTTTGTTATCAAGACTGCCACCATCACCCGTAAGGCTGATGGATGGTATGTGACATTAAGCCTGCAAGATGCGTCCGTCCCCGAGTTTGCTCCTGAGCCTGCAACACTGGAGAACACGATAGGGATCGACATGGGGCTGGACTCCTTTTTGGTGACTGATACAGGGGAGTCCGTCCCAGTGCCCCAGTATTACCGCCGCGCCCAAAAGCGCCTGGAGAGGCTGCAGCGGTCATTATCCCGTAAGCAGAAAGGGTCAAACCGCCGCAAGAAAGCCTTAGGGCGAGTGGCTAAGGCACACCTCAAGGTGGCCAATCAGCGTAAAGATTTCCACTACAAAGTAGCCAAGAAGCTAGTAAGCAAAGGGAAGCATATTGCGTATGAGGCGCTCAACACCAAAGGTATTGCGAGAACCCGACTAGCGAAATCCATCTATGACGCTGGGTGGGGGCAATTCCTGCAAATTCTCGCAGTCAAGGCTGAAAGAGCTGGGCTGAGGGCGATTGCAGTGGATCCAAGAGGCACGAGCCAAGACTGTTCTCAGTGCGGTCAAAAAGTACCGAAAACCATTCGAGACAGATGGCATTCTTGCCCGCATTGTGGACTGGAACTAGGCCGAGACCACAACGCGGCGATAAACATCAAATACAGAGCGGTGGGGCATCCCGTTCTCAAAGCTCAGGAAACGTCCTTCACAGGAGTCACTGAGAAGCCCGCACTCTTTCGCTTTAGCGGCGCGGAGCGCTTTGCGTCAGCATGAGTGCGGGAGTATGTCACACCGCAAAATAGGCTACGGTTTCTAGCGGCAGAGCAACTGGCGCAATTGCGGGGGTTTTGATCTTCGGCCCAGGCTACTCCTCTCTCAGGGGCCTGCAGGATTACCTCATCAATGGCCTGAAAAAATGGCCTGAAAATCGATCGCTCCTTCATCTCGCGCTTGGGGCCGAATGGAGAAAATGCCGAGACCATTGCCTAATCATCACCTTGGCCCGCAGCCTGGGAATGGATGTCACTGCCGAGGGGATCGAAACCCTACAGCGACTGCACCAATGAGGCTGTTGAACTGCGAGTATGGCCAGGGCTATTTCTTCGCCAAACCTCTCTAGGATGCAGAGCAAATGCTGCGGTTGCAACTGGACAAGAGGTGAAGGGATCCCTGCCCTCAGTCTAGGATGATGCGCAGGCCGCTACCCGAGGGAGTCGCCGGTTCAGGGTTGGGCACAATCCGCAGCCCACTGCCGGAGGGCCGGATCACTGTGTTGTCAGCATTTACGAAGAAGGTGTTGGATTGGCCGTCCCGCTCATACACTACCACGTCGTTGCGGTTGAACCGGGAGCGACAGATGATGGGGGAGTTGTCGGCAGCAGTAGCCGCACTGCAGCGGTAGCCAGGGGCAGAGACGATCTTGCCTTCTTCATCGATGGAAAAAGGAACTGCAGAGGGCAAGATTGGAGAAAAGACCGGCTGGTCGGGATTGAGGATCACCGAGCCACCTGTGCTGGGTTCTACAACGATCCCTCGCCCGTCGATGACAATCCGCTGCGCTTGGGCGGGAGAGATGGCCAACGGGCCCAAGAGCAAAACCAGGCTCAGGCCGAGTTTGAAGGGGAAAAGCGGGTTCATCGGACATCTCCTTTTGCCAAGGGCCATGACAGCTTCCAGGGATCCGCCAACGATCCTTGCAGGGGATGGATCCCTGGCTCAACTTAACTTGATCTTGGCCCAGATGTCGGGCCGAACCCAGGGCGGAAGCCGTCACCTCTGTTGCCAAGATGGGCACTTTGCCGTCGGCTCGACTACCACAGCCCCGAGCGGCCCAACGCCAGCCCGACCACCAACATGCCCAACACCAAAAAGGGCTGCGCGCTGGCTTGGTATTTCACATCGTTGTTCAAAGGATCCCGCAGCAGGTACATATCTTGGAAGGTTATTTGCGGGATGATCAGCAGCACCAAAAGGGCCGCGTAAAGTTTTAGGCCCGCCCCCAGCAAAAATGAGGCCATGCCGAACTGGAACAGGTCGATCATCAGCGCCGAGATCCAAGCGGCCCCCATTGCCCCAAACATCACCGGCAAAGAGGCCAAGCCAAACTGCCTGTCCCCTTCGATGCTTTTGAAATCGTTGACCACGGCAATCCCCAGCCCGGCCAAGCTGTAGATCAGCGT
This sequence comes from Thermostichus sp. OS-CIW-29, assembly GCF_054058195.1. Classification (NCBI taxonomy): domain Bacteria; kingdom Bacillati; phylum Cyanobacteriota; class Cyanophyceae; order Thermostichales; family Thermostichaceae; genus Thermostichus; species Thermostichus sp. OS-CIW-29. Next base: position 22,986 of record NZ_JBSSAB010000034.1, on the reverse strand, counting down.
CAGGATGCAGACCGTCCAGTTCAGCTCGCCGAACAAGGCGTGACCCGTCCACCAGGGCAGGGCGATGTAGCTGGCACCAAGGGCATAGTTGCCCAGCCAGCCGTTGCGCTTGAGCTTCAGGGGCGGCGCCGAGTAAATGTAGGCAATGAGGGCTCCCGCCAAGGCAATGCAGGTGATCACCGGTAAGTCATGGCCCGTGTACCAGTCCAGAGCGTAGGCCAAGCCCAACCCCAAGATCAGCAGCACCCAGATTTGGATAACCACCCGCTGCAGAGAGATGGCCCCCGAAGGGATCGGGCGGTAGGGCTCGTTGATGGCGTCGATCTCGCGGTCGTAGTATTCGTTCACCGTTTGGGTATAGCCCGTCATCAGGGGGCCCGCCAGAATCATGCCCACCAAAATGAGAGCCACATTCTCCCAAGTCCAGGTGAAGTGACCGGAAGATGCCGCCCCCGGAATCAGACCCCACACCAAAGGGATCCAGGTGACAGGCTTCATCAGTTGCAAGTGCAACTGCCAAATGGAGCGAGACTCCACCTCTGCTCCTTTCATGCCCAGCAGTTGACGGACACGCTGCGCATTCGACCCGCCGGTGCCAGGGGATCCCTTGCCGGGATCCGAGTCTGGGGTGGTTTCTTCCGCAGTAGCTCCTACCTCCTCTAAACTGGGCTCTGCAGCAAAGGCCATCTCAGCCGCCATTTCCGGCGAGGAGGGATCTTGAGGGATCTTTTCGCTCATGGTGGGATGCGCAATCAAACTGCAATAACGGGGATAACCACCCCCATTCTGAGACATCGTGACATACTCCCGCACTCATGCTGATGCAAAGCGCTCCGCGCCGCTAAAGCGAAAGAGTACGAGCTTCTCAGTGACTCCTGTTAAGGACATTTCCTGAGCTTTAAGAACGGGATGCCCCACCGCTCTGTGTTCACCATAGCAAGGGTTTCCGCCTTTCATCCTGACCCTCATGCTGATACATAGAGGGCGTCGCTTCTCGGCGGTCTAGCTGACCGGATTCCTCAAACAAGAGGAGAGGTTGACGTTCTCCCCACGGCTAAAGCCAGAGGATCCGTTCTCAGCCAGCAAAACAACTCCCACTGACTGAGCTACACCGAGCATGTGGCTTATACCGCAGCACCGTGGGGGACGCCAAAGCGCTTCGCGCCGCCAAGGCGAACGCACCAGCTACTGGGATGTGGAAACACCCCAGATACTTCTACTTCACCTTCAGCACTGCACCTTTCTATAAATGGGTGGAGCGATACTCACATCCTATCAGGAGACGGTAGCTTATCCCTAGGCATAAATGCCGGGGCCTGAGCCGCCGAGTTTTCGGTCAGCTCGCAGTTCCGGGCCATCTACACAATCTGTGCCGTCACGAATAGGTTTTGGTGCTCCGCTGGGATCCGCTCTTTCTCTTGGGCCGGGATCACCAGGGGAGGTTGCTGAGTGTAATTGATGGGATCCCGAAACCAAGCGCGGCTGTAGGTGTTGTAGAGAAGAGGACGGGGAGCGGGCGAGCGATTGGCCCGACCCAGATGAATCAGGCGGTAGTCGAACAGGAGGCAGGATCCCTTGGCCAAGGGTGGATCGATAAAGGGCATCTGCTGGGCCAGCTCGGTATAGTGGGCATCGAAGACCGCATGGCTGCCGGGCCAGAGACGGGTCATGCCGTTCTCTTCGTTGACCTCCACCAGAGGAATAAGCAAATTCAGGGCATAGCAAGGAATGATCGCATCCAAGGTCTCGTCGCCAAACAGATGAGACAGATCCCGGTGAACTTGTTGATCGGCGGATCCCGGCAGAGAGACCACCGCCCCCAGCCCGCTCAAGATCAACTCTGGCCCCAAAATCCGCTTCAGGATGGGCAAGATCAGAGGATGGGCATAGATGAGGGGATCGTTGAAGGGGCCCTCCAGGCGAACCGTTACCATCACCCGTCTATTGCCCACCAACAGGGCATCAGCGTGGTGCTCGTGGGTGCAGTAGCGGCTGTAGGTGGCCAGAAAGCTGCTGTGCAACTTGTCGATGAGCTCGGGGGGAAAGATCTCCGGCAACACCAGATAGCCCTCTGTGGAAAACAGTTCAAAAGCCTGCTCTACGGTCTCTGGATCCGGCTGCTGGAGCTCCTGTAAGGACTCCGTCCCGCTGACGCGAACCGCAGGGCTGAAGCGCAACTGGGCCAACATCGGCTAGGTCTCCTGCAAACTGGCCACAGCCATTAACATGCCCCGCGCTTTGTTCAGACATTCTTGATATTCCCGCTCCGGATCCGAGTCGGCTACAATACCTGCCCCGGCCTGCAAGCTCACCTGGCCCTGATGAACCAGCAGAGTGCGGATGGTGATGGCGGTGTTCAGTTGGCCAGAAAAGTCGTAGTAGCCATAGGCGCCGGCATAGGGCCCGCGGCGGCATCCTTCCAGCTCATGAATAATCTGCATGGCGCGGATTTTGGGGGCGCCGGTAACAGTGCCGGCAGGGAAGGTGGCCCGCAGCAGATCCCAGGCGCTGTACTGGGGATCCAGCCGCCCCACCACGTTGCTGACGATGTGCATCACATGGCTGTAGCGCTCGATCTGCATCAGGTCGTCCACCTGCACAGATCCCAGTTGGCAGACCCGTCCCAGGTCATTGCGGGCCAGATCCACCAGCATCACATGTTCGGCCCGTTCTTTGGGATCTGCCAACAGCTCTTGCTCTAACTGCCGGTCTTCCAGAGGGGTGGTGCCGCGGGGGCGGGTGCCGGCAATGGGGCGCACAGTGGCGATGCGGTCTTCCCCCACGCGGCTGAGTTTCACCATCACCTCTGGGCTGGAGCCGATGAGGCAGAGATCCCCAAACTGCAAAAACGCCATGTAAGGGGAAGGGTTAATCAGCCGCAACGAGCGGTAGAGGCGAAAGGGATCCCCGGCAAGGGAGACGGTAAACCGCTGCGAGAGCACCACCTGGAAGATATCTCCGGCGCGGATGTAGTCCTTAGCCCGTTCCACCGCTTGGCAGTAGGCCGGGCGGCTCAGGGTGCTGGGGGGGATTTGTTCGCGCCAGCGGGACGGAGTCCTTTCCGACAGGTGGGGCTTCCAGTTGAGGTGCAGATGGGCCAGGGAAAGAGGAGCGCTGAGCTGCTGCATCAGCTTTTCCACCCGCCGGCAGGCTTGGGCATAGGCTTCCTCAGGAGCGTGGTGACGGGTATCGGCGAAGGCCACCACCCAAATCTTGCGCTTTACCTGGTCAAAGAGCAGGATGCTGTCCACCTGCATCAAAACGGCATCAGGGGGATCCCCCGGCTGCAGGGGGTGGATGGGCACCTTGGGCTCAATCCAGCGAATCAGCTCGTAGCCCCAGTAGCCAAATAGGCCGCCGATGCTGCTGGGCAATTCCGGCAAATGCACCGGCTCATAGGGCTGCAAGCAGCGGGCCAAGATGGCAAAGGGATCCCCTTGGTGGTGCTCCTGTCGGCCATCGCGGTATCGCTGTAGCGCCTGATCCCCGCGTATTTCCAAAACCCACAGGGGATCGCAGCCCAAGAAGCTGTAGCGGGCCACCTGTTCCCCCCCCTCCACCGACTCCAGGAGAAAGTTGTAGGGCTGGCCAGCACAGACCCGATACCAGGCAGAAACCGGCGTTTCCAAATCCGCCACCCATTCCTGGTACACCGGGATAAAGTTGCCCTGCTTGGTGAGGGCAAGAAACTCCTTCAAGGGAGGGTAAATCATGGCCTGCAACTTTTGTGCTTTTCCTGACTCTATCCCAGACACGGGATCCCAAGGGCGTGTGGATCCCTCTGGATTGCCCGGTTGCAACAGCGCCGGAAACCATTAAGCTGAGAGCGGCTCTACTCTCGGGATCCCTTGCCATGCAAAACCCATCTCAGGTGATTCGTGAGCGCCTGCGCTATCAAGGCCATAAATACACCTTCGTCAGCCAGCGTTTGCGTTTTCCCAACGGCAAAGAGGGAGAGCGGGAGTACCTCATCCATCCCGGGGGGGTGGTGGCCGTGCCTGTAACTGCAGCAGGCAAGTTCGTCTGCATTCGTCAATATCGCTTTGCGGTCGCTTCCTATCTTTACGAATTCCCGGCAGGCACAGTCGAGCCAGGGGAGCATCCCGATGACACCATTCGCCGCGAGCTGGAAGAAGAAACGGGCCTGCGTGCCCATCGCTGGGATCCCCTTGGCCAATTTTATTTGTGCCCCGGCTATTCCAGCGAGATTATGTATGCCTATTTGGCGCGGGAGCTGGAAGTGCTGGATTCCCCTCCCGATAAAGATGAGGATGAAGATATTACCGTAGTGGAGTTTTCTGCTTCTGAGCTTACAGAAATGGCCCGTTTGGGAATGGATTTGGACAGCAAGTCCATTGCCTGCTTTTGGCGGGCCCAATTGTTTTTGGCTGCTGAAAAATAAAGCTCTCCGTCGGGGGGCTGCCCCTTGCTCCTGTAGGATCCTTTCCAATTGGCGGGGCGTCTCTCCAAGCCGACTTTGGCGGTTACAGGCGAATCTTGGGGCCTTTTGCGAGAATTCGGTAGTCCACTGGAACCGTCTATGGCCATCTAGGGGAGATCTCTAGGGGAGATCTAAGGTGAGCTCCACGTTGAGTTCAACACAAAGGGATCCCTTGGTTTACTGGAGGAGCCTTGCTGTCTCTTAGAATTTTAGGGGCGAGGAGTGAGGAAATATGCGGAAACTGCTGTATTCCTGTGGTCGAATAGCCTGGGGAGTGGCCTTGGCTGCCACTCTACCGGTTGCTGCTGTTCCTGCCTATCCCCAGCCTGTGCTTCCGCTGCTGCCGGTTCCTTCTGAGGGCGGCGCTGCTCGAGGTGGGGTTGTGGCTTTATTCAATCAATCCATTTGGTGGGATTTTATTCGCGGCAATCGCGGTGAAAACCTGCGCCTGTTCCCGGCCAGCCTAACCTCTCCATCTCGCCAGGATGTGGTGGCCGTGTTTCAGATTCAGCGGCAGCCCACCGTGGAGCCGGTGGTGCGCGTTCTCAGCTTCGAGCATCAGGGGGGGTATAGCTTTCGTCTGCTCCACACGGCTGAGCCGATCCCAGGGCGGTTGGTGGAGGCTCACCTGCGCACGGACATCACCTCCAGCCCACAGCCCAAGTTGGTGCTCCTCACCGAGCGAGGGGGCATCAGCCTGCTGCGCTCTGTCTTGGTCTTGGAACACCGGCCTGAGGGACTTGTGCCGCTGCTGAGCGTGACGGATCTGAGCAATGCCAGCCTGCGGGTCAGCCCGCAAGGGATCCTGGTCATCTCAAGCCCGCCCGGTGCCAGCCGTGACTTGAGGGCTACCCTCTACCAATGGGAGGGGGATGGCTTTGTCCGTCGAGATCTATAAGTCCATCATCTGTTGTGACTGTTGTGAATCTGCCTGTCAATATCCATCTTTGTCAGCGAGGTCTCGCGCGGAGCGGATGTCCGTCTCGGCTATCGCTGCCCTTGCCAGCAAGCTCCCAAACTGGGGGCTTGTCCCACCTGCCAAAGGAACAGGCTTTCGGCCCCAAGGGGGTGAATACTCCAGGGATCCAGGCCAGACCCAAACCACCCGTAGGGATCGACGGCAGCCGGTTGGCCCGAGTTGGTGTTGTCGAAGCGACGTACCTCGAAATGGAGATGGGGCCCGCTGGCACAGCCGCTGTCTCCCGATAGGCCGATGACTGCTCCTGCGGCCACCACTTGCCCCTCCTGCACCCCGATTTGACTGAGGTGGGCGTAGAGGGTCTCCCAGCGGGGAAGTGCTCTCCCGTCTGTTCTCTCCCCCTCCGAGAGTTCTGGCTCGTGCAGAAGGCGCACCCGCAACCCCCTGACCAGCCGGCCCAAGCTGGGGCAAAAAAACTCCGGCTCCTCGCGGGCCAAGGTGACCCGTCCTGCGGCAGCGGCCAGGATCGGGGTGCCCACCGGCATCTCCCAGTCATAACCGGCATGGCCATCGCTTTTGCCACACGGGTGCAGCGGGTCGGGGATCCAAACCTGGCCTTGCCCACTCACAAACCGTCTGTTGCCATCCCTCTCCCCCAAAGGCAGATCATGGTCGAAGAGATTGGTGACGGGAAATTCTCCGACAAAGGGCTTGTGCAAAAACGGCCACTGGGGCGGCGGCGGATCCCCATAAGCAGAACGATATTTTTCCAGCTCCAGCCGATAGTCTTCCAGATCCTGACGCTGGGCGGGATCTTCCGTGTGCTGCTGCAACAGATCCACCAGCTGCAGGGCCTGAAGCCAGTCCTGGCGCTCCACAGCACGAGCCAGTTGGGCGTACACCCCCACCCGGGATCCCTGCGGCGAAGACGGGGAGGAGACCTGAGGAAAAACGGGCGATATGTTTACGAATTGATACAATAGACAGCAAAATATCAGCAGTGTCACCGTTAGCGGTGGTGACATCTCCGTCCAGAGGGCCATTCCAAGTAGGCCGGCCTGCAAGCAAGCGGGCTTGTTCTTGGCTTTAGGCTCTCTCTTGGGGCCATCCGCTTTTTCCCTCAGCCGCCGTATGGGTTGCAAGGAGACAGAGCGGCTTCGCTTAACCACTCTTCGGGAGTTTCTCATGCGTTGGTTCTCGTCCTCTGGTGTTCTCGTCAGCCTGCCTTTCCAGTCTTCTGTTGGGCGAAGTGTTCTGCCCCTGTCTGGCTCGATTTGGCAGCGGCTGGAGGCCTTAGCTCTGGGTTTGCACATTCTGTCTTTGCTTTTTGGGTTGGCAGGGTTGCTCTGGGTTGTACCCCATCCTGAGTGGGTGGCCAGTTTGCCCCCCATTGGCATTCAAGCTTTCTCCTTGAGCATGGGCAATGGCGGCGTGGCCTACATGGTGTTCGGTGCGCTGGCGGCAGCTCTGATGGGATCCCGGCTGTTGGGGGTGCGGCGCCTATTGATGTTTTTGATCCCGGCGGTGGGCATTTCCTTGGGCAGTGAGCTGTTGGGCACCAGCACTGGGATCCCCTTTGGCAACTATGGCTACCTGAGTGGGCTGGGCTACAAGATTGCCGGGTTGGTGCCTTTTACCATCCCTCTGTCTTGGTTTTATGTGGGGTTGTCGTCCTATTTGTTGGCGCGTGTGGCTCTGCAAACCCAGCGCCACTGGTTGATCCACTTCGAGGCCATCATGTTGGGGGCCCTGCTGCTCACCGCCTGGGACTTCGTGCTGGATCCGGCCATGACCCGCGGCTTGATCCCGTTTTGGACGTGGTTTCAGCCGGGGCCCTTCTTCGGTATGCCGCTGCAAAACTTCGGGGGTTGGATGCTGACCGGGGCTGCCTTTATGACGGTGGCCAATCTGCTGTGGGGGGAGGATCAACCCATCCTTGACCGCCGCCAGTTGGTGGGGCCGCTGGTGCTCTATGTAGCTAATTTTGCTTTTGCCCTGTTGATGAGCCTGGGCTCCGGCATTGTTGCGCCGGCGGGGCTGGGCCTGTTGTTGGGGTTGGGGCCCGCTTTGGGGTTGTGGTGGAGTGCAAAGACCCCATCCCGCTATTGCGAAAGGACTCCGTCCCGCTATCGCGACCAGCCTGAGCCGCCTTCCCATCCCCAAAAGGACTCTGTCCCGCTATTGCAAACGGTTGAGGGAGAGGCAGGTCAAGCCTGGGATACTTTGGAGGATCCCGGTTGGGTTGGCGCGAAGTAAGCCGGCCCTAACCCTTCCTCGGCGAGATCCCTTGGGTTGTCCAGGCCATGAACTTCTGCAGCGACAATGTCACAGGCGCCTGTCCTGAGGTGATGGAAGCCCTGTTGGCCCTCAAGGGATCCGCCATGCCCTATGGAGGGGACGAATGCACAGCGCAGGTGCAAAGGCTGTTTGCCGAGATCTTCGAGCATGAAGTGGCAGTGTTTCCGGTGACAACAGGATCTGCTGCCAATGCCCTGGCCCTTTCGGTGCTCACCCCGCCCTACGGGGCGATTTATTGCCATCCCGAGGCCCACATCAATCTGGACGAATGTGGAGCGCCAGAGCTGTTTACAGGTGGGGCCAAGTTGGTGGGGATCCCAGGGGAACAAGGCCGTATCGACTGGGGCAACTTAAAAGCAGCCCTGGAGCGGGCGGGGTTTGGGGTGGTTCATCACGTGCAGCCTGCCTGCCTCAGCCTGACGCAAGCCACTGAGGCCGGCACCCTCTACTCCTTGGAGCAGCTTGGATCCCTGGCGGATTTGGCCCATCACTTTGGCCTTAAGGTGCATATGGATGGGGCCCGCTTTGCCAATGCCCTGGTTAGTTTGGGTTGCACCCCTGCCGAGATGACCTGGAAAGCGGGGGTGGATGTGCTGTCCTTTGGGGCCACCAAAAATGGAGCCTGGGCTGCGGAAGCGGTGGTGTTTTTTCATCCAGATCAGGTGGGCGATTTTGAGTTTCGCCGCAAGCGCAGTGGCCATCTGGTTTCGAAGATGCGCTTTTTGTCTGCCCAATTGCAGGCTTATCTCCAGGATGGGGTGTGGCTGCGCAATGCTCGCCATGCCAACGCGATGGCCCAACGGTTGGCGCAGGGACTGGGATCCCTGCCGGGAGCCAAGTTGGTGTATCCTACCGAGGCCAATGAGGTTTTTATCGAGCTGCCGGAGCCGGTTCTCCAGGCCCTAGAGGGAGCGGGGTTTCGGTTTTACCGCTGGCTGGGGGAAGGTCACCACTTAATCCGCCTGGTGACGGCTTTTAACACTTTGCCCGCAGATGTCGAGCGCCTCTGCCAGGTGGCTCAGCAAGCCAGCCGTTTGCAATAGGCGGACGGAGTCCTTGCAGCTGACCGGGGATCCCCCTGGCCAAAGGCCTGAGCATCCCAAGGGATCCCTGAAGGCTGTTCATCGGCTCGTCAATCCTTAAAGTGGGTGCTGTCGCGACCGGGCTTTTTCTCCAGGCAGGGCGAGGCGGAAGTCGATCCCGTTTTCTTTGAGTTGTCCTGTAGCAGACCAATCAGCAGACAGGCCACCCCAAGGTTGATGGCCACATCCGCCACGTTGAATACCGGAAAGCGGATCCAGACCCAATTGAAAAAGTCCACGACATAGCCGTTGACGAAGCGGTCGATGCCGTTCCCCACGGCTCCTGCCCACACCAAGCCATAGCCGGCCTGTTCCCATCGGCCCAGGATCCCGCCGCGAATGGCCAGCAGCGCCAACGCCAGCGCCACCCCCAGCGAGATCCACTTCAAGAGCTCTGCCGAATCTTCAAACAGGCTCCAAGCAGCGCCGGTATTCTCCACGTAGGTGAGGTGAAACACCCCTGGCCACAGCTCAATCTCTGGCCCCGGCAGCAGCCGTTCCACTGCCCAGTGCTTGGACGCCTGATCCAAGATTACCCCCAGGATCCCGGCCAGCCAAAAGCCTTTGTTTTTCATGTCGTCTTGGCCTCAATCACGTCCACCGGCAAGAGCGCCCCGATGAGCACTTTTCCCATCCTGACATGCTGCTCTTCTGCCGGCTCATTGCACAGAAGCTCAAGGGCGGAGCTCTGGACTCGAAGTTGGGCCTGTAACGGGATCCAACACCGGTGAGTGGCCTCAGAAGCGATTGGCCGCCTCTGGCTTGAGAGGAGCAGCAAGAAAACCGTCCAGCTTAGGCAACTGGACGGGGATCCCCTGGGGGTGGACAGGATTGGCTACCGACCCTGCTGCTCCAGGGAGCGGCGCAATTCGCTGGCCATCTGCATGAACTCTTGCGGGTTGCCCGCTTTGCCGTAGGAGGAGCGATCTTGAACCTTTTTGCCGCTGCCTTGGCGGGTGCGGGTGCTGAGCAAAGAGCTGGCCATTTCCATGAACTTGGCAGGATTTCCCTCGCTGCTGCCCCGCACGAGAGGGGCGCGTCCGGCACGAGTGACAGCCATAGATACCTCAATTTTCACAAATGAAATGCTTGTTACATTTTCTCACAAGGGCTCTGCGATCAACCAGGGCCAGCGTTTCTTTGCTGTTACAGCGACTCCGGCCAATGCTTGGGGATCCTTCTAAGCCGCAAACCTTGCATGAGGCTGGAAAGAGCCATCAGCGAGTCGTGGTTTTCTCTTGGGTCAAGTGATGGATCAGCCAAATGGGGAGCACCGTCAGGCCGATCACCCCCAGAGCCACCACGCTGATCACCGGGCGCTGCCGAGGCTTGGTGAGCTGGCTGAACACCCAGATCGGCAGGGTTTGCTGCTGGCCGGCGGTGAAGGTGGTGACGATGATTTCATCGAAAGACAGGGCAAACGCCAGCAGGGATCCCGCCAATAGGGCCGAGGCCAGTTCGGGCAGAAGGATGTACCGAAAGGTTTGCAGAGGATTGGCCCCCAAGTCGGCAGAAGCCTCCAGTTGAGAGCGTCCCATGCGGCGAAACCGGGCCAGCACGTTGTTGTACACCACCACCAGGCAAAAGGTGGCATGGCCGATAACAATTGTCCAAAAGCTGAAAGGGATATGCAGCAAATGGATCGCCGAGCGCAAGGCGATCCCGGAGACAATGCCCGGCAAGGCGATGGGCAGCAACACCAAAAACGAGATCGTCTCGCGGCCAAAAAATCGGCTGCGATAGACTGCTGCTGCCGCCAGGGATCCCAGCACCACCGCCACTCCGGTAGCCAGCACAGCCACCCGCAAAGACAAAAACAAGGCCCGCCAAATATCGGCCCGCCCCCAGGCCACGGCAAACCAACGCCAGGTCAGCCCCGGCAAAGGGAAGCGCAAAGTCGCCTCATCGGGGCTAAAGGCGTAAAGGACGATCACCAGCAGAGGAAGATGGAGAAAGAGCAGCACCCCCAGCGAGAACAGGATCCAAAGCCATTGGCCGATGGGAAAAGGGCGAATCGGCATGGATGAGGGAGAATACAGAGCCGGATGGGGAACAGTCTACAGGTAGAGAAATGGTCTGTGAAATAGCCTTGTAGGGAAGCAGCTTTTGGCAAGGACTTTAGATTGCTTGGCTGACTCTGGAGCTCCAGTCGAGCAGAGTATCCCAAACCCAGATTAAACTCGCAGCATGATCGCGTTTTTAAGCGGCCACCTTGTGGCCATCGAATGGGGAGAGCGCAGCAGCCTCACCGTTGAGGTGCAGGGGATCGGCTATCGCGTCAAGGCCCCAGGACGTTTTCTCAAGCAACTGCCCGCAGTGGGGGAGCCCGTCCGGGTGTTCACCCATTTGGTGGTGCGAGAGACCGAGCTGGTGTTGTACGGGTTTGGCTCGCCAGCCGAGCGCGATTTGTTTGTGGAACTCATCAAAGTCTCAGGGGTGGGGCCGGCTTTGGGCTTGGCCCTGCTGAATACCTTCGGCCTGCCGGAGCTGGTGCAGGCGGTGGTGACCGAAAATGTGCGCCTGCTCTCCCTCACGCCGGGGGTAGGCCATAAAACGGCCCAACGGCTGGCCTTGGAGCTGAAAACCAAGCTGGCCCACTGGCGACAGGGGATGGGGGTTGCGGATCAACCCTTGGCCGGGGGGCCGCCCATGCCCATCCGAGAAGAGGTGGAAATGGCCTTACTGGCCCTGGGCTACAGCACTCAGGAAATTCAGGCTGCCTTGCAAGCTCTGCCCACCCACCCCCGCCCAACGGAAGACTGGCTGCGGGATGCCATCACCTACCTGAGCCAGCAGCCATGAAGCACCGCCGCATTGCCATTCTGGGTGGAACCTTCAACCCTGTACACCACGGCCATTTGATCATGGCAGAACAAGCTCTTTGGCAGTTTGACCTGGATCAGGTGCTGTGGATGCCGGCAGGGGATCCCCCCCACAAGCCTCTGGCCCCTGGCGCCAGCAAAGCCGACCGCTTGGCGATGGTCAAGCTGGCCATTGCCGACCACGAGCGCTTCGCCTGCTCAGAGCTGGAGATCCGCCGTTCGGGGCGCTCCTACACCATCGAGACACTGCGCACCCTCATCCAGGAGCAACCCAATACCCAGTGGTACTGGATCATCGGCGTGGATGCTCTGCGGGACCTGCCCCAGTGGTATCAAGCGGAAGAACTGGCCCGCCTCTGCCATTGGATTGTTGCCCCACGGGTGGATGCCGGCGATGCCGCCCAGGTGCTGCAGGCGGTGGCCGCAAAGCTGCCCATCCAAGCCCAAATCCTGGAAGCCCCTACCCTGACGCTCTCTTCCACCTACCTGCGACAGCAAATCCAAAAGGGAGGGTCTATCCGCTACCTGGTGCCCCCTGCTGTGGAGCACTATATCCGTCAGCACCGCCTCTATCTGCAGCCCTAAAGGAAAAAAGGGGGCGGATCCCCCCTCTAGAATCACCAAATTTTCGGGCTGGAGGCCCGCACCATAGCCGCAGGCTTGGTGTCGGGAGGAAAGCCCGCCTCCATATAGGTTTGCTGGTCAAAGCCTGGATGAGCTACAATAAGCCCATGAGCCAGACTATATCCGTACGTTGCAAGCTGATAGTCCCACAAGAGTTGCGTCAAGAAATTGACCGCACCTTGCAGAGATTTGCTGACGCTTGTAACCAGATCTTGGATACCGCCAAGCGCGAGAAGTGCTGGAACACCGCCAAGCTGCACCACTTGGTCTATCGACCGGTAAGAGCAGCAACGGGGCTGAAAGCCAACCACGTCTGTCAGGCGCTCCGTCGGGTGATTAGCAACGCCAAGGCGGTGAAGCAAGTCCACAGGTTCCGCCCCACCAGTCTGACTTTGGACGCTCGTACTTTTAAGTACCGAGAGTCCGACCAGGCCGTGGGCGTGACCCTGATGAGCGGACGGGTTTGGCTCAAGCTCAAGATTGGCGGCTATCAAATCGCTTTGCTGCGGGGGCAGAAGCCGACAAGCGCAACCCTGTCCAAGACCAAGCAAGGGGACTACTACATCAACATCGCTGTTGAGCTGGATACTCCCCCGACTGGCAAAACTCCAAAGGTAATCGGAGTTGACTTGGGCAGGCGGGATATCGCCACCGCTAGCAACGGACGCTCTTGGAGTGGAGAGCACATCCAGGCCGTCCGTGACCGGTTCAGCCGTGTACGCGCCAAGGTTCAATCCAAACGCACTCGCAGCTCTAGGAGACTGCTGAGAAGGCTCTCTGGGAGAGAACGGCGCTACCAGACATGGCTGAACCATAACATCAGCAAAACCTTGGTCAGGGATGCCCAGGCTATTGGTGCGGCACTGGCTTTTGAAGACTTGACAGGCATCAGAGATTGCCTGAATCAGAAGTCTCGAAGTAAGGCTGAGCGGCGCAGGACTAACAACTGGGCGTTCTACCAGCTCAGGATGTTTGTAGCCTACAAGGCTGCCATTGCCGGAGTGCCTGTGGTGCTGGTGCCGCCTGCCTACACCAGTCAGACCTGCCACAAATGCCTGCACATCCACCCTGAGCGGGGTAAGTCCTACCGCAATGGCAAGTCGTTCAAGTGTGGACACTGCGGGTGGGAAGGGGATGCTGACCATAACGCTGCTCAAGTAATCTCTCTCCTTGGGGCGACTGTAAACTCGCCTGAAATTCCGAAACTTAGCTGTCCTCTGGGGCCGCTAGGGATTGGGATAAAGCTCGCACCCTGCACATAGCGCGGGTGTCGGGTAGTTTACCAAACAGCTTAAGACCTGCCATACGCCACAGCCTCTCCCCGGAAGAGGGAAAGGCTGGAACTGGGTTGGGAAGTAAACTGCTTTTCTGGTACTCTGGAATACTTGTGCTCTGTGGGCAGTTGAGAGTGGGGTTGCGGCCAGGTGCCCCCATCAGTAGGCTAAGCCCATGCTGCGGGTGGTTTCGGGGCCAAGGTAGACTCGGATGCTCAGAAAATCGGTGGGACAAGCGGTTTCACAGCGTTTGCAGCCAACGCAGTCTTCGGTGCGGGGAGCGGCAGCGATCATGCCAGCCTTGTTGTTCCCCTTCCAGGGCACCATCTCCAACACGTCGGTGGGACAAGCCCGCACACACTGAGTGCAGCCGATGCAGGTGTCGTAGATCTTGACCGAGTGAGCCATTAGCGTTCTCCAGTCGAGCAGGTTGAAACGTTAAAAAAAGGTTTACCGAATCCGCAGGGCAGCAGCATCGCTGCGCAAGTGCCCTCAGTGTACAGTAGTCCTGGGAAGCCTCCAAAATCTCCGATCCAAATGTTCAAACAAATTTACATCCGGTGGGCCAATGGGAAGGTTGCTGGGGTTGGGCTAGGATCGGCCTGAAGATGACAGGACAAGGGATCCCGAACATGGGGCGCTCGGTGCAAGATTGGCGAAGGCAAACTCAGGGCAATCTGCGTCGTCTGGGGCCAATTTTGCTGGAGATCTTCGAGGAAAACGTCCCTCGCCTACGCCGCTGGGATCAGCAGCTCACCGACTGGGTGCGCAGCCACCGCTGGGGGGTGGATCCGTCTCTGCCCAAGGTGGCTATCTATGTCCTGGGCGCAGTGGTGATCCTGGCGATCCCACTTCTCACGTTTGTGGCTTTGGGGGCCTTTCTGACCTTTCTGGGTGTCCAAATTGTCCAAAAGTGGTCACAAGGGGATCCCGCTCGCCAAACTCAGCGCCGCTATCTGCGCAGTGCTGACGCGGATGATGATGACTTTGATCTGGATTGAGAAAGGGGCTGCAGGGAATGGGCGGGCTAACTGTCCGCCGACCGTTGGGGCTCCTGGGAGTCTTGCTGCATGCCCAAGCGTTGCTTCACCTGTCGGATCAACTTCTGGTGAGAGCGGTTTTCCAGCCTGTTCAGGCCGATGGCGCCGGCCAGGATCCCCAACTGTAAGGCCAAGCTGGGCAAGGTGGTGTTCAAGTCCCGTCCCGCCAGGGCTCGAAAGAAAAACACAAACGCCCCGATGGTAGCCGAGAACCCCACCGCCAAGTAGATGAAGCGCCGCAAGCTGCGGTAGGGAGCGGCCAGCTCCGTCAACAGCCTCACCTGCTCTGCTGAAGAGGGATCCCGCCGCTGCGACAGGGGCGATCTTGGCTTGGGATCGGAGTCTGCCATTGGCTACACCTCCTCAGGCAACAAGAGGGGCTCCCGACCGGAAACCCCCGCCAAAACGGCTTCGGCAGCGCGGCAGGCGGCCAGAATATCTCGCTCTTCCCCTCCCAAGTACACGCGGCCAAAGCTACCGAAAGGCATCACCTCCAGGATGTTGATCTGGGCAGATTTTTCTGCCTCGTTGGCAGCCAGGGGGGCATAGCCTGCCGGTTGCACCTCCAGGATATAGAGGGTTTGGCCGGCCAGGAGCATTTGGCCACGGCGGGAACGGTTAATCAACTGGGTTTGGTGGGGATCGATGTTGCGGATGATCTGGCTGGAGATGATGCGGGGCTTGAGGCGCTCCTGTTCACTCACCCCTAAGGCAGCCAGAATCGCCCGTCCGGCGGTGCGGGTATCCCCTTGGTTGCTGGAGTGTACTTCCAGAAGGCCGTAGAGGCGTTCCACCACCTGCAGCCCCGGCCTCACCGAGGTGGCCTTCAGGGCAATATCCATAACGCGGTTGATCTCGATGCCGGGGGAAATCTCGACCCACAAAGAAGTGTCCCCAGGCAGGGGCAAAAAGCCGTAGGCTACTGTGCCCAGATAAGCAGCATACTGGGGTTGCAGCCGATCCAAAAACACGTAACTGCGAAGGTCGATCCCCAAAAAAGTCCTCCCTTTGGGCTCAGTTGGATGTTGAGCTGATGGCGATCTACATTCTCATTCTCTAGCCTCATCCCAGCTCTTGGATCTTGGGCAGACCGGCCAACCTTGGCGCATCAGTTGGGTTGCTGCCCGGCTCTACAGATCGCCCTGAGCCACCACCTTCACCGTTGTCAGGGCTTCCACGTCGATGGGCCCGCGCACGTGCAGCCGCTGGGTAGAAATGCCCAAAGACAGGTCGCGAAACGCTCCCAACGTGGGGATCCCAGCTCCCCGGCCTGCCGAGAGGGGGGAAGTGTTGATGTGGATCAGGGCGGCATCTACTTCCTGGAGAAAGCGCTGGGCCGCCGATTGGCTATCGGTGAGGATCGTCTCCGATTGACGGCAACCATTTTTGTTAATCCAGGCGATCGCCTCCGTCAGGTCGGCAATGGGCTGCAGGCGCAGATGAGGTCGTTCCGTCGAGTCAAAGCCTTGCCCAAGCGGCTGGAGCTGCGGGAACTGTTCCAGAATGGAGGCGGCTGCCTGGATATCGATCCCGTGACCCAGCAAGTCCTCAATCAAGGCGGTCAGATGGTTGGTGGCCCAATCGGTGTGGATCAGCAGCCAGAGGGTGAGAGGCTGATAGATGGGGATCCCTTCTGAGCCATACTGGGCGAGGGGATCCAACAAAACCGACTTGACCAAGGGCCAAGGGGCAGTGCGATCCAGATAGATGTGGCCGTAGCCCAAATGGGTGGCCAGAGTCGGCACTTTGCTGGCCTGCAACAGGAACTCCACCCAGCCGGGGCGACCGCAGGGAATCACCAGGTCTAGGTAGCGGGTTTGCTGTAACAACGGCAATAGTGGGGAATCTACTTGGGGATCTGCGGTTCGGTCTTGGGCGGGCAAGGTTTGAATGGCCCCTTCCGGGATCCCGTGCTCATAAGCCGTCTCTGCCAAGAGGTTGACCATAGCCTGGTGAGTTTTCTGGATGGGACCGCTGCTGGCCAAAATCACGCCATTTCCTGTTTTTAGGCACATGCCAATGCCATTTAAGGCAAACTCGGGGTAGATTTCATAGACCAGAGCAACCAACCCCAACGGGACGCGGTAGCGGCCAATAAACAGGCCATTCTCCTGGCGGTGCCCTTTCTCCAGCTTGCCAATGGGATCCGGCTGCTGGGCCAGGAGAGTCAGCAACTGGGCGGATCGCTGTAGACGCTCGGGGGTGAGCTTCAGGCCGTTGAGGATCCACTCCGGTACGGTTTGCTCGCGGCAACTTTCCAGGTCGAGGGTATTGGCTTCCAGGAGCAGATCGGAGCGCTCCAACAAACACCGCGAGAGAGCCAGCAGGGCCTGGCGCTTGGTTTGGCTGCTCAACCGCTGCATCTGCGGTAGCAAACGGCGTACCTGTCGCAGAGTGGTACCTAAGTCAAAGTCTGAACCGAAATCTGTCACTTGAACTTCTCCCGCCTAGCCCATTAGAGACAGACCCGCTGCGTTCTCCAGACCACTGCTAACAAGAAATGGTTGGATCCACAAGTGCTGGGGCTGCCAATTCTGGAGACCAGTCGCTGGAGAAAATCTCACTCACCTCAGGGCCGCCGCAGCAGCAGGATCGCCGTTACCATCAGCAGCGTTAGCAACAAGCCGAGAATCATGAACCAACTGAGCAACTGGGTTTGGTTTGGGAAGAGCACTGCGCCGATGAACCCAACCGCCAAGACAATGCCCAAGCTGAGGGTGAGGCCCAAGAGCGCGGATCCCTGTAGGGTGTTTTCCCGCCGCAACACCCATTGGTAGCCGTTCCAGAACCACATTTTGCGGTAGGGATAGGAAACGGCCAGTTGCTCGATGTACAGGCGGTCGGGGGTAATGGCAAAAATATGCTGGCAACGGCTACACCCGAAGGCTTCGGTTAGGGTGATCAGGCGTAACTGACCTTGATGGCAGCACGGGCAGGGGTAAATTTTGGTGGGCTCAAGGGTCTGAGCGACACGCGGGGTTGATTTTCGATGGGGAAACTTGCGGGGAGAAGAGAACGCCACAGCTCTCAGCCGGTGAGAAGTTGGGATCCCTCACATCCTATCTTCAGGAAAGCGGAGTCAAGCCACCCAGAGATGGTGGACGTAGCGCCAGGTGAGGATTTGGTTGAGGGCGAGGAAGATCAAAGCTAGAAGCCCGTAGCCCAGCTTCAGGATAGTGCCAAGATAGCCAAGCACCCTTTGGGGGATGAAGCTGAAATCGGTGTGTTTGGCCCAATGTACCAACGCCAACACCTGCAGGATGTGAACCGGCAGACAATAGCGGCTCATGCTTCGCTGGCCCAAGGGGCTCGTACCCGTCAGGGCAATGTAAAACATGGCCCAAGCAGCCAGATGAAATCCCAGCCGCTCCCGCCAACACTGGCTTCTACCTGCCATAACTCCTGCCGCATCCATTAAACCTGTAACAAGCAGGGATCCCAGGGTGGCAGACACAAACAGTTGGCTAAGAGCGTCAGCCCACAGCCCAGGGTCTTTCATCGGTGCAGAAAGAGAGAGTAAGCTTTGCCAGCGTTCGGCGGAAAGGACATATGTGCGAGCTTGGAAAATAGCTTGATAATTGGCTTTCACGCCGGTAAAGTAACGCTGCATTTCCAGGTAGAGATCCCAGCGTCCGAAGCGGAGCTGACAGTAGAGAAAAAAGCCCAGGCCACCCAACAGAGCCAAGCTCGCTGCCATACTCGTCCAAAACCAACGGCGGGCTTGGGTTCTCTCCCCCGCTTTCAGGAGATTCAAAAAAGGGAGCAGCGCCACCGGCAAGCCGACAATCCGAGTAGCACTCATCACCAAGCCGTGGATCCCAGCCAGGAGCATCAGCAGGGGACGGCCCCCGTGAATTGACCAGTAGAGAAAACCCAGTAGGCTGGCCATAAACAAAGATTCGCTGTAGCCCACGACCAGGTAAAAGCTGGTGGGATAAAAGAAGATGAGCAAACTGGCCAAAATTTGCCAGAGGGGGGGAATTTGCCACCTGCGGTAAAGCAGGAAAAGGTAAACCCACATCAGCCAGCAAAAGAGCTGGGCGGTGAGGTAGAGCCCCAGTTCAGGGTCAACTCCCACAAGGTGACTGATTGCGGCCACTGCCAGGGGATAGCCGGGGAAAAAAGCTACGTTGCTCTGCTCATAGGCAATCTTGTCGAAACCCACAAACTGGTACCCCCGCCGCACAATGCTGAGATACCAATAGCTATCCCGCTGACTCAGGGCTGTGAAGGCAGAAGCATAGTCACCGCGTTTTGTCCAGAGGTATATCGTTAGCACTTGCAGGATAGTAAGCGCTAAGCCTAGCAAAGCAATCCGAACAGAGAAGCAACCTAAAAGTTTGCGGATCTGCTGCAACAGATGGCTGAGGCGAAGACTCATCGGCACATTGCTCTTTCTCTCGTCAAGACGGCTCCGTCAAGCCACCCAAAGATGTTGGACGTAGCGCCAGGTGAGGATTTGGTTGAGGGCAAAAAAGATGAAAGCCAAAAGACAATACCCCAGCTTCAGGGCACTGCCAAGATATCGCCAAGCCCGTTGGGGGATGAAGCTGAAATCGGTGTGTTTGGCCCAATGCAGCCAGGCCAGCACCTGCACGATGTAAACCGGCAGGCAATAGCGAACCATACTTCGCTGGCCCACCACACTCATTCCTGCTAAGGCAATGTAAAACATCACCCAAGCAGCCAAATGAAACCCCAGCCGCTCCTGCCAGCGCCGACTTTTGCCGGCTGTGGAGCTGATCCCATCTATCAAACCGGTCACCAGTAGGGATCCCAAGGTGAGAGGAACAAACACTTGACTGAGGGAAATTGCCCATATCCCAGCTTCCAAAGCTTCAGAAAAGGAAAACAGGGATCGCCAATGACCAATAGAAAAGAGAGGAGTATAGGTGTGCGCTTGAACAATGGCCAGGTAATTGACAGAGCTGGGGCCAAAGTAGGACTGCATTTCCATGTAGAGATCCCAGCGTCCAAAGCGAAGCTGACAGTAGAGAAAAAAGCCCAGCCCCCCCAGCAAAGCCAGGCTCACTGTCGCCACTGTCCAAAGCCAACGTCGGGATCCTGACCAGAGATTGAGAAGTGGAATCAAGGCTACCGGCAAACCCACAATGCGGGTGGCGCTCATTGCCAAGCCGTGGATCCCGGCCAGGAGCATCAGCAGGGGACGATCCCAATGAATTGACCAGTAGAGAAAACCCAACAAGCTAGCTGTAAACAAAGACTCGCTGTAGCCCACACACAGATAAAAGCTGGTGGGATAAACCAGGATGAGCAAACTTGCCAAAGCCTGCCAGAGCGGGGGAATTTGCCACTTGCAGTAGAACAGGAAAAGGTAAACCCACATCAGCCAGCAAAAGAGCTGGGCGGTGAGGTAAAGCCCTAGTTCAGGGTCAACGCTCAAAAGGCGACTGATTCCAGCCACCGCCAGGGGGTAGCCGGGGAAAAAAGCCACGTTGCTCTGCTCATAGGCAATCTTGTCAAAGCCCACAAACTGATACCCCTGCCGCACGATGCCGAGATACCAATGGCTATCCCACTGAATTAGGCCCTTGAAGATGGAAACATAATTGCTCTCCTCACTCCAGAGGGAGATCATGAAGATCTGCAGCACCGTCAAGGCCAAGCTGGGCAACAAGACTCGCCCTAAAAAAGGGCCAAGATGCTGCCGACCTCGCTGCAACAGATGACTGAGAGGCAAGCTCATCGCTGAACTGTTAAGGGTGAAGATGTCACTTTGATTTCTTCTTGGTAATCGTCATCGGAGTTCACCTGCCAGAGATTGTGACTACCGGGTTGGAGAATGTTTTCAGCCGCCAGTAGGCCCATCAGTAAACTGTGATCTTGGTTGTTGTATTTAAATGAGCCGTAGCGGCCCACCACTTGCAGATTTTCAAACTGGCTGAGATACTCCTGCAAAATAGCCAAATCTTCTTTATAGCTACCGGCATAGATAGGGTAGGTGCGAGGTAGGCGTACCACAAAACCGCTACAGATCTTCTGCTCTTGCAGCAAGCCAATGTGACGCAGCTCTTTCTCAGCCAAAGCCAGCAATTCCTTTTCGTCGGCTTGCCACAGCGGATCCCCAAAGTTGCACCAATACTCACAGCACAAAGGGGTTTGTTCCCAGTTGGGCAGCATAGCCGGAGACCAATTGGCGAAGTTGGTCACCCGCCCCAAAGCCACCGTCGAGTCGTTGATGTACAGCCAGTTATCGGGGAAAAGCTGGGATCCCTGCACAATTAGGTAAACCAAAACCGTGTTGCGAAACCTAAGATTCCGGGCTGCCTGCAACACCTTTGGGGGTGGTAATTCCTGCAGACTTTGCACCAACACCGTTAGAGGAATCGAAGAAATGACGTGAGAGGCAGGAACCCAAGTCTCTTGCTGAGTCTGAAGGTTGCGCAATTGCAGTTCGGCAATTTGGGATCCCTCGTGCCTAAGGGCGACTACCTCTGTATTGAGCAAGACTTTCTGTCCTTCGGCAAGCAAATACTCCTGCATTTTTTCATAGAGCTGCCCGGATCCCAGGCGAGGAAACTGAAACTGATCGATCAGGGATTTCACCGAACCTCGATTCCACCCCAATGCCTTTTGGATGGCTCGCCCAAGGCTGAGACCTTTGATGCGCTGAGCGGCCCAATCGGCACTGATCTCGGTACAAGGGATCCCCCAAAGCTTTTCCGTATATCCTTCAAAGAACATTTGAAAGAGTCGGGTGCCGAACTTGCCTTTGACCCAGTCGGCAAAGTTCTGGGGAGCTGGTCGCGGAATTAATTGTGCCCAGAGATAGGAAAGGACAATGTGCAGGCTTTCCCACCAACCCACTTTGCGCAGGACTTCCCAGGCCTGAATGGGGTACTGAAAATACTGCTTGCGGTAATAGATGCGGGTGAGCCGTCGGACGGTTACTTGCTCGGATTCCAAAACCTGATTCCACAACTCTCGCACCGGCAGGATTTTAGTGAAAAAACGGTGCGGGCCATAGTCCAAGATAAACCCCTGATACTGAATACTTTTGGCCAAACCCCCGACCTTCTCCTCTCGTTCTACCACCACTACGGAAAAACCCAGTTGGTTCAAGCGATAGGCAGCCGCCATGCCTGCCGGCCCCGCTCCCAGGATGTAGATGGGATCCCCCACTCTGTCTCTTCCCGAAACTGCTTTACAGGGACATTCTAAAACAGGTCGAGAAACTTCCCTACCATCGGCCAATTCCCTGCCAAACCCCAGGACAATGAGGGGAGAAGAGAAAGGTTAGACTGGTGAGGCTGCGGCTGGAGGCTGGCCTGTGCTGTTAACCAAGGGCTTTGAGGTGGAAATGTACACCGGCACCGCCGCCGGGGAAGTGGTGGGCTTGTCGGATCGCATTTGCCAGGCTTTGCCGGGGTTTGTGCGGGAGCCGGATCGGCGCAACGTGGAGTACATCACCCCTCCCCTTCGCCGCTACGAAGACCTGCTCTGTGCCTTGTTGCGGCCTCGCCTACAGTTGCGGCAATTTTTGCGCCGTCTTGGCCCTTACACCCTTCTGCCAGGGAGCACGCTAGCTTTGGGCGGCAGCGATCACTTCGAGCGGTCGGATCCCGGCAACCCCTACCACGACTACATCGAGCGCACCTATGGCACGCGGGTGGTCACCGCCAGCATTCACATCAATGTTGGCCTGCCAGGTACCGAGGCCATCTTCCGGGCCTGTCGCCTGCTGCGAGCGGAAGCATCTCTCTACCTAGCTCTGAGCGCTTCCTCCCCTTTTCTGGACGGACGGGTGACGGGATCCCACTCCAGCCGTTGGCAGGTGTTCCCCAAAACGCCGGCTCAGGTGCCCTTCTTCCGGGATCACGCCCACTACATTGCCTGGATCCAGGAGCAGCTAGCCTTGGGCACCATGCAGAATGTGCGCCACCTGTGGGCCTCGGTGCGACCCAACGGCCCGGAGCGGCCCTACCACCTCAACCGCGTGGAGCTGCGCATTTGCGATCTGGTGGGGGATCCGGTAATGGTTCTGGCGATTACCGCCTTGGTGGAAGCCCGTCTCTGGCAGTTGCTGGCCCAGCCGGAAGCGCTGGATCCCTTGCGGGGGACCTTTACCCCAACAGAGCTGGAGAGCCTTTGCGAAGCCAACGAGCAGGCTGCTGCTCGAGAATCGCTGCAATCTCATTTGGTCGATTGGCGGACAGGCCGGGAACGGGCGGCCCAAGAGTGGATCGAAGAGCTGCTGACCGAAGCTTGGCGTATTGGCCAACCTCAAGGCTTGGGCTGTTTTCTAGCTCCCTTGCAAACCCTGCTCCACCAGGGCAATGAGGCCCAACGCTGGCTGAAGCAAGTCAACCAGGGATCCACACCTGCCCAGGTGTACCAACAGGCCATCCAGGAGCTGGCCGAACAAGACCGAGAGAGCATGACTCTAGTCAATAATAAGCTCAACTATACTGAAAATAATGTATAATATGTTCAGTACGGATTACTACCAGTTGATCTTTCTGTTT
>NZ_JBSSAB010000033.1:0-36601 GCF_054058195.1 Thermostichus sp. OS-CIW-29 | reverse complement strand
TCCGTCCCGCTAACGCGAATGGAAACAAACAGAATGCTATCGCTGCATAGTTGAACAGTGATGTTCAGCAGTGTTCAGCGTAAATGTATCAGGCAGGAAACCCTCTGTCAAGCTGTCGGCTAAGCCTCTGCCCAACGGTGAGCGTTCTCAACCCGGTGCCTTCCACACGCTGAATCTTCGACCCAACTTAAATCCCCTAAACAGGCTCCACCGCTTCTTGTAGGGCTTTGCGGGCAATGCGAGTGACGTAGACGGTAGCGGCTATGGTGGCGATGAGCCCCACGAGGCGAACGACCCATTGGGCGGTTTGAGCCTGAGGATCCAACTCCGCGCCTTCCATGTCGGCCAGGGATCCCGCCAATGAGCCGATGTACACATACATAAAAGTGCCCGGCACGATTCCAGCGGTGCCCAGCAAGTTATCCAGAAAAGAAATTTGGGTCAGCCCTAGGGCGTAGTTGAGCACATTGAAGGGAAACGCAGGCGACAGCCGAATCAGGCCGACTATTTTCCATCCCTCACGTCCCACTGCTCGGTCGATGGCCGCAAACTTGGCGTTTCCCTCAATCCATTTCACCACCTGTTCCCGCGCCAAGTAGCGCCCGATGAAAAAGGCCAAGTTGGCTCCAATGGTTGCCCCGATCAGCACGTACACAGTTCCGGCCAGCAACCCGAACACGGCCCCTGCCCCCAAGGTCAGCACCGAGGCTGGTAGAAGCAGCACCGTCGCTACAATGTAAATGGCAATGAAGAGGATCGGCCCCAGCAACCCCAAGCTTTCAATCCAAGCCAGAGCTTCGGCGAGCCAGTCTTGAATAACTCCAAAAAATCCCAATCGATGGGCTGCCCAAAAGATAAAAATGGCCAAGCCCAAGCCGGTAGCAAGCTTAAGCAAAATCCGCTGCTTTTGGGGATTTGTGTTGAGTTGAGGTAGCTCTTCCATTGGCTAAACTCCTACAAAGTTCTTGTGAGGCGAGCTAGGGCAAGCCAGAGTAGACAGCTCTTGGAGTGGGGGAAGTATCTTTACCCGAAAGTCGTGCCGTTCCATCCCCAAAGATAGCCTTTGGCATCGCTGAACTCAATGTAAATCCTCTTCTTGGGGATCCCCAATCGGGCCTCGATGGTGCCGCAAAAAAACTCGCTCATGGCTCGGGTTTGTTGGGCGGAAAATTGCCCGATACTCTTGATTTCTAGGTAACAACAGGGATCCCCACTGCCGGCAAAGGTCATCGGGATCCCACCCTCAAAGGCGGTCATCACGTAGGCTTCCGACTTGCCCAACTGTTCCGATAGAGCAGCAGACAGCACCTTAAGCAGTTCCTCTACTGCGGCGATTTCTGGTTGCACAGACGTTTGCAGCTTGATCAAAGGCATGGATCCCTCTCCCTATCAACAAATTCATCTTGAAATTCATCTTGGCATTCTCAGCCCCGCTCTTCGGCAATCCACCTGTGGTAGCGTAGCGACAGAGTTGGGCAAACCTCTATGGAGCAGACGAAGCCGGCCAAGCCAGAGATCGGCCACCAGCAGGGCCAAATCGGGCCAGGCCCTTGTGCTGTGCAAACTGAGGCTGCCCCCGCTCCTGTCGGCCCTTACAGCCAGGGCGTTACTGCTCTGGGGCCGTTTCTGTTCACCGCCGGACAGGTGGGCCTGGATCCCAAAACCGGCAAACTGGTGGGGGAGGACATTGTTTCTCAAACTCGGCAGGCGTTGCTGAACGTGCAGGCAGTGCTGGAAGCGGGGGGCACCACTCTCGCCAATGTGGTGAAGACAACGGTTTTCCTGGCCGATATGGAGGACTTTGCGGCCATGAACGAGGTTTATCGAGAGTTTTTTGCCACCGATCCGGCTCCGGCCCGCTCTTGCGTGCAGGTGGCTCGCCTGCCCCTCAATGCCCGAGTAGAAATCGAGGTTGTGGCCTGCTACCCACAATCGACCTAAGTGCTAGGTGTCTCTAGAGTGGGAGCCCGGCTGGGGGGAGGGTTTCTGGGTCGGCGCGGATCCCGGCAAATCGGGAACTGGATCGTAGCCCCCTGGGTGCCAGGGATGACAGCGACAGAGGCGACGGAGCCCCAGCCAACCCCCACGTAGGGCACCGTAGCGCCGCACCGCTTCCAAGGTGTACTGGGAGCAGGTGGGGTAGTAGCGACAAGCAGGCGGCAGCCAAGGAGAAATACCCACCTGGTAACCCCGGATCAGGGCAATCAAGCTGCGAGTGAGGGGATCCGATCGTTCAGGCATGGGTCGGAGTCCAAAAAGCGCATCTCTAGGTAACTTGAGGTTAGCTGTTATCCCAGACTGGAGGCGCCTGCAAAGGCGAGCAGGGCCGGTTCCCAGCCCCAGACCATACGGTTACAATCAGAAAGGTTAGCACTTAAATATTTCGGGCTGAGGGATCCGGCGAAGGTGGGCTTATCCTAGGGCGCGGTTCTGGGAGAACGCTTTGAGTTCCATTTTGCATAAGGAGTTGGCGTGAGGGTATTCGGGCAGCTGCAGCCGGCACAGCGGCGCAACTTGGGCATTTTGTTTGTGGCTGGGCTGCTCTTTTGGGCCAGTTTATCCTCGCTGCTGCCCACGTTGCCTCTCTACGTCAGAGATGCCGGTGGCACCAGCCAGCAAGTGGGCTGGGTAATGGGGGCCTTTTCGATTGGGTTGCTGGCCTTTCGCCCTGCGTTGGGTCGCCTGGCGGATGGCCACAGCCGGCAGATCGTGCTGCTTATCGGCATGGGGGTGGTGGGGATGGCCCCCATAGGATACTGGCTCTCCGATTGGATCCCATGGGTAGCGCTGGTGCGAGCCTTTCATGGGGTTAGCATCGCCGCTTTTGCCACGGCCTATGTGACTTTGGTGGTGGATTTTGCCCCAGAAGAAAAACGGGGTGAGATCCTGGGCTACATGAGTTTGGTCAATCCGATCGGCGCAGCCATTGGCCCTGCTTTGGGCGGCTTTTTGCAGGAGTTTGCCGGCTATGGCCCTTCGTTTCTCTTCTCTGCTCTGCTGGGGTTGGTGGGCTTTCTTTGTACCCAACTGGTTCGAGAACAGCGGCGTGAGCATTGGGGATCCCTGCCGATGGATGGGGCCTTCTGGAGCTTTCTGGGCAGCCCAAAGGTGCGCTCCCTCGCTTGGGTGATGTTTTTGGTGGGGTTGGCCTTCGGCACCCAGACCACCTTTGTGGCCTTGTTAATCCAAGAAGCCGGAGCTCCCCTGAATCCAGGTCTTTTTTATACGGCAGTGGCCTTTGCCAGCTTTGGAGTGCGCCTGCTCACCGGTCGCGCTTCCGATCGCTATGGGCGGGGGCCATTTATCTCCCTCAGCTTGGCCACCTATGCCTTGGCAATGGGGATCCTGATTGTTGCCAACAGCACCGGCGCTTTTCTGGCTGCTGGGATCGTGGTGGGTTGCGGTTTTGGTACTTTGATCCCTCTCATCTCTGCCCTCGTGGCCGATCGCTCGGAGCCGGCGGAGCGGGGTCGCCTGTTTAGCTTGGTGATGTGCGGGTTTGATTTGGGCATTGGCCTGGCGGGGCCCCTTTTGGGCACCTTAGCAGCGGGATCCGGCTATCGAGCCATGTTTGGCTATGCGGCTCTTCTTTCCCTGGCTTCCTTAGGTTCTTTTCTCTTCTTCTCCAATGGACGACCGGGGGACTCGCTGCGCTTTGCCTTGGGCCTGGGGCCGGATAGCTCTTCGGTCCATCTAGAGGGCGGCCGCAATCGGCTTGGGTCGCAAGAACCCGACCCTCTGGAGCCGCCGGATCGGCCCGCTCCGCTGGAAACGGGATCCCGTTCATAGATAGTCTCATATCTCTATCAGATCCCCCCTGCTCCACACCTGATCCACACCTGAATTGAGACTCAAGCCCTCTGCAGTTTCTACAGACAAACCGGCCCATTTCTGGAAACTCGCCCTATCCTAAGTTGGAGTTGGTGTACAAAAAGCAACTCTGGGCACGGGCTATGGAAGCGCGGCATTGGCTGGCCCTGATGGGATCCCTGGTGGTCAGTGCCTTCTGGGGATGGGTGGAGTCTGTCTGGGGGGTGACGGTGCGAGTGCAATTGGCCCATACTACTGCCCCTCTGGTGGTGGGAGTTTCTCTCCCTGCCCACCTGATCAACGGTCGGGGAGAGGTGCTGGCGGAGTTGCCCCCTATGCAGGGGTTTTTGGCTCAGCCCGGCCCTCAAGGGGTGCATCTGCATGGAGTGGTTGACCCGGCGTTGTTCATCGAACCTCAGGAGGGTGGCCTGGTGGCGGTGAATGGCCGCTGGTATTCCGGCAAGGTGCTCTTGACTGGCTACAACATGGTGATGGCCATCAACTACGTGGATCTAGAAGACTATGTGGCCAGTGTGGTGGATGCAGAAATGGGATCCCGGTTCTTCCCAGAAGCCCTGAAGGCGCAAGCGGTGGCAGCCCGCAGCTACGTTCTTTACCATCGCAATTCCCGCGGTTGGTTTGATGTGTTTAGCGATACTCGCTCCCAGGTGTACCGAGGGCTTTCCCAGCGGTCGGCAGCCGCCCTGGAAGCAACACAAGCCACCCGTGGTGTGGTCATGGTGTATGGGGGTCAGTTTGTCAATGCCATGTACAGCGCCAGCAGCGGCGGCCAAACCGTCGGGGTGAGTGGGATCCCTTATTTGAGGAGCTTACCGGATGTCAGCCCCTATCCCAAGTTTGGGCATGGCATTGGCATGAGCCAGTGGGGCGCCCAAGAATTGGCCCGCCGAGGCTGGACTTACCGCCAAATTTTGGCCTACTACTACCGAGGGGTCAGCTTTGCTCGTTTGCCAGAGTGAGACCTTCAGTGCCCTGATTTGCTCTGTCTCGTCTGCGTCAACCGAACCGCGGCTTTTGGGCCTGAAAGACCTCTTGGGCTTTGGGATCCCCTCGCTGAGGGCGGCGTTGAACTCCACTTCGGTCATGGTGCTAGAGCCGAGATAGTAGCCCCAACGATACACCAGATCCCCAAGGATGCCGTAGTGTCTCAGGGTTTGCAGATCTTTCATCAGGAGCGCACCGTCACGAACGGATCCCACACCAGAAACCCTGCTCTGCTTTTTCGCCATTCGCATCTTCCCTTACAGCATTTTTGGGCCTGACTTTTAACTTGAAGAAGACCCCGTTTTGTTCCCACCTCAGCTTCAATTTTAGGCTTCTGGGAGTGGCCTCATGGGTAGAACACTCTATGTGTCCCAACAGGATTGCTACCTCAGCCTCGACCAGGAACGCCTGGTTGTCAAACGGGCTGGAGCTGTTCTTCAACAGGCTCAATTGCCCCACTTGGATCAGATTTTGATCTTTGGCCATGCCCAAGTCACAACCCAACTGATCCAGAGTTGCCTAGAGCGCAACATCCCCATCGCCTATCTTTCCCACATGGGGTACTGTGCTGGGCCGTCATCAACCGGCAGGTGCAGACCTACAAGCAGTTTGTAAATGATCAGATCCCTGTTTACTTGCCGTTCCTCATCCGCTGAGGGGATCCCACATGCATGGTCAAGTCGCGATTTTTGTGGGTTTCTCTTCCGCGGCCCAAAGCGGGCCCATGTCCAGGTAACGCCGGAAAGCCCAGTCCTCCGTGGCCCTCAGCATCACCACCGTGGCCAGATTCACCAGGCTCCCCTCGCCGGGGAAGACCCCAACCACCCTGGTCCGCCGCTTCACCTCACGGATAAGCCGCTCCAGCACATTCGTGCTCTTGATGTGCCGCTGGTGGACCCCGGGAAAGTCCAGGTAGGTCAGGGCCTCCCCCAGACCCTGGGCAAACACCTCCACCGCCCGCTTAAACCGGTCCCGGTAGCGCTCAACGAACTCCTGGGCCAGAGATTCCGCCGTGCCCCGCCGCCGCGCCACAAACACCTCCTGGAGCTCCTCGGCCACCACACCCTGCTCCGACTGCGGCACATGAGCTAAAACGTTCCGCATAAAGTGCACCACGCACCGCTGCCAGCTGGCCCCAGGAAGCTCCGCCATCACCGCTTGACGGATGGAAGGGTGGTCGTCGGAAATGACCAGCCTCACCCCATGAAGCCCCCGCTCCACCAGGCCCTTCAGCAGGTTCCTCCAGGCCTCCTTCCTCTCCCCGCCCGCCGGCTCCACCGTCAGCACTTCCCGGTAGCCTTCTTCGTTCACCCCCACCGCCACCAGAAGGGCCAGGTCCACCACCCGCCCGCCCCAGTTCACCTTGAAGTAGGCCGCGTCCAGGTAGAGGTAGGGGTAGGCCAGCTCCAAAGGCCGGCCCCGCCAGGCGGAGAGCTCCTCCTCCAGGCGCTGGGCTACCCTGGAGACCGCGTCCTTACCGATGCGCACCCGGGACACGCCCTCCGTGATGGCCGCTACCTTGCGGGTGGAGACCCCTTGGAGGTACATCTCCAGCACCGCTTCCTCCACCTCCCCGGTCATCCGCTTGTACCGCTCAAAGACCTCGGTCAGGAAAGTCCCCTCCCGGTCCCGGGGTACCCGGAGCTGGGCGATCCTGCCCGCCGGCGTGATGAGGTCCCGGGTGTAGTAGCCGTTCCGCTCCCCGCGGCGGCTTGGGGTGCGCTCACGGTAACCCGCAGCCAGGTGCTCGGTCATCTCTTCTTCCAACACCTGCTCAATGACGGCCTTGACCCCTTCCCGGATGCGCCGGCTGATCTCCTCCTTGGTCAACCTCTTGAGCTCCTCTCGGTCCATTCCGCCCTCCATGCTTAACCCACAAAATACGCGACACTACCGCCACAGATCACCGGAGTGCGGCAATGGCTACTCAACTGGATGTGGAAGACATTCGAGGGATCCGATCGGTTGCTGAGGTGGCTGGTCTCTTTGCATCTCTGGGGTACGCTCTGGTGGGGCAACCGTTGGATATAGCAGCGCTGGAGCTACCCGCTGATTTTGACAGACCTCGGGCTGCATATTTCCTGGCGGAATATCGACAGCGGTATTTCCGTCAGGTGGTGCTGCTGCTTGAGTTTGAGGTAAAGCCCAGCCCTACAGGTCGCTTCCCTTCGGGGAAGTGGAATTAATGAAAACAAACAAACTATGGCAGCCAGGGAAACTGGCGAAAGTTAGGTGGGCGCTTTTCCAAAAAGGCGCGTTTGCCCTCAGCAGCTTCTTCGGTCATGTAGAACAGCAACGTCGCATCTCCGGCCAGCTCCTGCAGCCCCACCTGCCCATCGCAGTCGGCGTTGAAGGCGGCTTTGAGGCAGCGGATGGCTAAGGGGCTGTGCTGGAGAATTTCTTGCGCCCAGCGGATCCCTTCAGCTTCTAGCTCTTCCACTGGCACCACGGCATTGACCAGACCCATCTCTAGGGCTTGGGCTGCGGTGTATTGGCGGCAGAGGAACCAAATCTCGCGGGCTTTTTTTTGCCCCACCACTCGCGCCAGGTAGGCGGCCCCAAAGCCCCCATCGAAGCTGCCCACCCTAGGGCCGGTTTGCCCAAAGATGGCATTATCGGCGGCAATGGTCAGGTCGCAGATGAGATGCAAAACATGGCCACCCCCAATGGCGTAGCCTGCCACTAGGGCAATCACCACCTTGGGCAAAGAGCGGATGATGCGCTGCAGATCCAGCACATTGAGACGAGGGATCCCGGCCTCATCCAGGTAACCGGCCTCGCCCCGTACGCTTTGATCCCCGCCGGCGCAGAAGGCATACTTCCCATCGGTATGGGGCCCGGCGCCTGTTAAGAGCACTACTCCAATCCTGGGATCCTCTCGCACATCGGCAAACGCATCGATCAGCTCGGCAACAGTTTTGGGGCGAAAGGCGTTGCGCTTGTGGGGACGGTTGATGGTGATCTTGGCAATGCCATCCGTTTTTTCGTAAAGGATGTCTTCGTAGAGCTTGGCCGTCTGCCACATGGTGTCTGGGTGTATCTGCTTGGGATGCCCGGCTGGCTGACGCGGGCGGCATGGGCGGGTTCATTATAGAGGAGCCCTTGGGTGCTGTGAACTGCTACCGCGAACGGCCTGAAAAGGCTGGGTGAAACGGTTGGTCGCTTGGATGAGGGCTTCCACCAATCCTTCCAGAGTATACTCCTGCGCTTCGATATCCACCCGACCGAATGCGGCTTTGCAGGTTTCGGCGGTTTTGGGGCCAATGGCGGCAATCTGCACGGGTGGATCCCAGATCTCAGGGCCTAGCCCTGCCTGCCGGATCAAGTGGGCAAAATGCTGTACTGTCTTGGAGCTGGCAAAGGTGAGGATGTCCACCTGGTGGGCTTTAAGAGCTTCCAGGACCTGGGGATCCGCTGCTGCTGGACAGGCAGACTGATAGGCGGCCACCTCCACCACCTCTGCCCCTCGCTGCCGCAAACCCTGTACCACCTCCTCCCGGCCTCCCGACTCCACTCTGGGAAAGAGAATCCGCTGCCCTGAGATCGGCTCCGGCCAAACTTGAAGCAGGGCCTCGGCCACAAACTCTTGGGGCATGAGATCGGGATGGATGCCGTACTGGGCGAGCACGGAAGCGGTCTTGGATCCCACCACCGCCACTTGTACGGGGTGGAGAGCCCGACTGTCCCGACCTTGCCGGTGCAACCGCTCAAAGAAAGCCTGCACCCCGTTGGCCGAAGTCAGCAACAGCCAGTTGAATTGGCCCAGGCGGGCAATGGCGGCATCCAAGGGATCCCAACAGGTGGGCGGCTGGATCACCAGGGTGGGCATTTCCAGCACCCGCGCTCCCTGGGCCTGTAGCAGCTCCCGAAAAGCTGGCGATTGCCCCTCAGAACGGGTAACCAGCACCGTCTTGCCTGCCAGGGGAGCCGGCGGAGGCAAAGGAGGGATCCCCGGCAAAAAGTCCTGCCGCAACCGGATCACCTCCCCAACCACCAGTAGGCCCGGCAACTTTGCCTGACTCTCCCCCTGCTGCAGCTCGGCCAAGGTGCCCACCCACACCTGCTGCTCTGCTTGCCCCGCCCCCCAGATCAAGGCCACCGGTCGGTCTGCCGGGATCCCAGACTCCATCAGCCGTGCGCCAATGTGCTGTCGCTGCCGGGATCCCATCAAAATCACCAAAGTATCCAACTGGGCCAGGGCGCTCCAGGGCAAGGCCTCTAGATCGTGGGCAGTCAGCACGGCAAAAACGCGGCTTAAGTGCTTATCGGTCAGGGGGATCCCTGCCCAGAGGGGGCCAGCCAGGGCCGACGACAAC
This sequence comes from Thermostichus sp. OS-CIW-29, assembly GCF_054058195.1. Taxonomy (NCBI): domain Bacteria; kingdom Bacillati; phylum Cyanobacteriota; class Cyanophyceae; order Thermostichales; family Thermostichaceae; genus Thermostichus; species Thermostichus sp. OS-CIW-29. The sequence continues at coordinate 27,470 of NZ_JBSSAB010000033.1, read as the reverse complement.
CCCGGCCAAATCTCAAAGGGACAGCCCGCCTCCCTAAGGGCTTGGATCTCTTCGCGAGCGCGGCCAAAGATCAAGGGATCCCCTGACTTGAGGTGAACCACCTGTTTGCCTTCTCGGCAGCGCTGGATGAGCCAGTGGATGCCCTCCTGGAGGCTTCCTGGCCCAGAGCGTCGCCACACCTGCGCCTGCGGCGGCAACTCTGCCAACAAGCGCTCATCCACCAGCTCGTCGATCCAGATAGCCTCAGCCTGCCGTAGGATCTCCAGTGCTCCCTGCGTCAGGCCCGCCCGCCCGCCCAGCCCTGCCCCCACTAGATACACCTTGCCCATGCCCTACCCCTTGGAATGTCGATCTTGCCCCTTGTAAGAAGGGGATCCCGCTTGCTTTGCAAATATAAATATAAATCGAAGACGCCTCCCAACAGCTCCTCTTCCAAGGGGTGGCCAGCCTGAGGAAAAACTGGTCTACTTGCGAGATACTGAAAGCGTGGCCGCCTGAGGATCCCTGCCTATGTCCGGTGTAACTCCAGAGCCTTGGCCGCGGCGGCGTTTTTTGGCCAGTGGAGCTGCTCTGCTAGCAGTAGGAGCGGGCTCCCGCCCCTCTTCGGCCAGATCCCGGCCCTTGCGACTGGTCACCAACTGGTACGCCCAGGCCGAACACGGCGGCTTTTACCAAGCCCTGGCCACCGGCATCTACGCCGACTACGGTCTGCAGGTGGAAATCCGCATGGGGGGAACGGCGGTTAACGTGCTGCAACTGCTAGCCGGGGGAGCGGCAGACTTTGTGCTCGGCGGCAGCCCCGACGCTCTGGCGGCTCTGCAAGCTGGGATCCCTGTTCTCACCGTGGCCGCCTTTTTCCAGAAGGATCCCCAGTGTCTCTTGGCCCATCCAGGGGTGGGCATCGAGCGCCTGGAAGACCTGCGGGGCAAGCCCATCTGGGTGTCACCGGGGGCCAACCTCACCTACTGGCCTTTTTTGCGGGCCAAATTTGGCTTTACCGACGAGCAGAAGCGCCCCTACAACCTCAGCCTCACGCCCTTCTTGCTGGACAAGTCTTCTGCCCAGCAGGGCTATGTGACCTCCGAGCCCTTCCGCGTGCGCCAGGAGGGGGGCTTTGATCCCGTCGTTTTTCTGCTGGCCGACTACGGCTATTCCCCCTACGCCACCACCCTGGAGACCACCCGCCCCTTTGCCGAACAGCACCCGGAGCAGGTGCGAAAATTTGTAGCTGCCTCCATCCAGGGCTGGCAGAGCTACCTAGAGGATCCCCGCCCCGGCAATCGCCTCATCCGCCAAGACAACCCCAACATGAGCGAGGCCCTCCTGGCCTACGCCCACCAAGCCCTAAAAGACTACGGCCTTCTCACCAGTGGAGATGCCGCCACGCTGGGGATCGGGGCCATGACCCACCAGCGCTGGCAAACCTACTTTCAGGAGATGGTGGCCCTGGGAACGGTGGAAGCCAACTTGGATGTGGGCCAAGCCTATACCCTCGACTTCCTCCCCGGCCCCACTGCCTAAGGGATCCCCACTTCCATCGCCGCCAAACTGTGCAAAAGCGGGGATCCCTGCATCCCCAGCTCATGGCGCCGGTGCATTTGGTTTGTCAGCAAGTAGGCCAAAGGTGGGTGGCCGCTCAGCCGTTGGCGGGGGTGGGGCAGATGGTCGTTGCCGAACTGGTGGCGGTACTCCTCCGAGTCGATAAAGGCATTGACCATGGCCTGCAAGCCCTGGTGCACCAAAATGTCGTGGTAGGCGGCCACCTCCTCCTTGCTGGCCGGGGCCCGTCCCAAAAAGTGCTTGAAGCCCTGCTCTACACAGCGGGTGTTGCAGCCGGCACTGAAAAAGAGTTGCCGGTAGAGCCGGGATCCCCCAATCTGGCGAACCAAGCGCTTAATCCCGATCCGCCCCCGCAAGAAGTCCTGCTCGATTTTCTCCAGCTCTCCTGTTTTCTCGTGCTGGTAGGGCTGGCGTTCCAAAAGCTGTTGGTAGGCAGCCCGCAACAGGTTTTGCAACGTTTGCGGATCCTGCCGGCGCTGGCGCGATTCCATAACCCTAGCTCCCAATCGACGAAGCCAACAAAAACAGAAAAGATCGATTTACAGACAAAATGGGGGACTACTTTAAAGAAATTATGAAGGGAATAGCAAATGGCTCGATACGCTTTTACGGCGGACTTCAGCACATCCCTCTGCAACAAAACTGCCAACAAAAGACTATGAAGAGCCTACTTGAGATTTACCTTGACGATAGAATAACCGACGTAGATCCGCGATAAATATTTACAAAAGGATTGTCGTTGGCTCTGATTTACGTGATTTCACTTTGTGGCTTTCTGGGCGATAAAAAGATTCCGTGTTTATCCGTAGTTAAGGATTATGACATTTTCATCCAAGATGACCTCATCCAAATCCAAAATAAAGTAAAGAATATAGCCTTCCCCAGAGTTGCTTGTGCGGGACTCATCATCTGAGGTGACCTACATTTAACTTTAATCGACTGGGAAATCAGGTGTTGCCGTAGACCTGCAGAAGGACTGCAGGGAAGGGAGTTAATTGTTGTGATTTGTTTGCGTTGCTTTTGCAGTAGATCTTGCCCGCCGGGGTTTTTTGTCTGCCCTTAATGTGGATCCCGTCTATGGTTAAACAAATCCGGCTAGAGCCTTTATCTCGTGTCTCGGAGGTCGATACCTACAGCAATCTGCTGTCGGCCATTTTGTCGGAGGAGCTGCAGGTTTCGCGGGAATGTAACGGTCGCGGCCTCTGCGCCACCTGTCATGTTTACGTCAAAGAGGGAATGGAAAGCCTCACTCCCATCACCCCCCGCGAGGCCAAGACTCTGGAGACCATTACCAGCGCCCGCAGCAATTCCCGGCTGGCCTGTCAGGCGCGGGTGGTTTCCGATGGCGTGGTGGTGGAGCTGCCGCCGGGGATGTACGTGAACTCGCTGAGGGATATCGAAGTGCTCATCGGTCGGCGGGCCGAACAAGACCTGCTGCACCCACGGACGGGGAAGGTTTTGGTGGAGCAGGGCAAGATCATCACTCGCTCTACTGTTAAGCAGCTAGAAAATGAAGATTTCCGCATCATCGGCAGTACACTTGCCCAAACTCGGGAAGTTTGATGGATTGTCGATGTTCAGGGATCCCTTGGGCTCGGCAGGTGTTGTTTTATAAACAATCAAACAAGAGTTGAACAATGTTGGATCCCTCAGATAGCTGACAAGTTTATCGAATGCTTAGCCATTCATTTTGTTGACTCATTGGCATTGTCTGGCCCAGTTGATCCCTACAAATCCCACCAAATCCTGTTGCTTTGCAATCTAGAATTATCCATTTTTTATCAGGAGAGCGCCATGGCCACCACATCTCGACCGGATCCCCGTCCTGCAGTCACCATGCCTGTGGGCCGTGACAAGCATGCTCACTACAGTTACCGCGATTTCTTTCGCTTCAACCGAGATCAGGGCACGATTATCGATTGGAACAACACCCAAAATCTGCTGTTGAGCGAAGACTTTATTGTGGGCTTGCAAACAGGCCTGGAACGGGAAGTGGGGGATGCTTCGGCGGCGGTGATGTACACCATTGGCAGAGATTGGGGCATCCGCGATGCCAAGCACTTCTCCGAGTGGTACGAGCGGGAGTATGGGATTGGCGTAAAACAGTCCAACCTTTTGTTTTTGCTGGAGACTTGGTGGTGGCCTTTTACGGCTCAGGGCTGGGGCAAGTGGGAGGTGGAAACCGAATCCAAACAAAAAGGCTTCCTGTTTATCAACTTGTTTGACTCGATGGTGGCTCGCACCCTTGGGGATGTGGGCAAGCCGGTTTGTCATCTCTATGCCGGGCTATTTGCCGGGTTTTTCACCGCTATGACTTCCCGCGAGCTGGCCTGCATCGAGATCCAGTGCTACGCCATGGGGGAAACCTACTGCAAATTCCTGTTGGGCGGGCAAGAACGCATTGATGCCGCCAATTTTTGGATCACCGAAGGGGCCAGCGCCCGCGAGATCGAGCAGCGTTTGCACCAGTTGTGAGGCTTGCTTGTGGCTTTTGAAGGCTCTCTGGGATCCCTCGACACTTTGGAGAAACGCCCATGGTCACCTTCAACTTAGACACCGATCTGGACTTAACCCAGCCGCTGGCGGTCTTTTTGCAGGGGTTGAACTGGGATAACCGACCCCCGGCCAAGGCTTCCTCCGCTCAAGAACTGCCGCCGCAGTCCCCCGTGCTCTTTGCCCAGTCGGTGGGACAGTTTTTTGCCGGCTTCAATTGGTCGGGCATCTGCCCACGCTCAGAGCCGCTGCCGGAATTTCCGGCAGAGGATCCCTTTACTCTTGAGGATTTTGCCGCTTTGTTTGGCGGAGCTTTGCTCTAGCTCTGGTTTGTTCAGGGATCTCGGTTTTGTTTTGCCCTCTGTTTTTAAGGAGACTTCACCCATGGATGACCTTCACTCTTGGCCGGAGCGCATTGCCGATCGAGAAGGGGGTTACCTAACACCCGACGATCTGCAAGACCTGATTCGCTACTCTCTCTCTTTTCAAGAACGGCTGGAGCTTTACCAGGTCTTACAACAGCAGGAGCTGACCTGGATCCAAAAGGTTTTGCAACAGCAGGGGCCAACCCCCGTCGCGACAGCGTTGCCCAGCAGCAATCCCGCCAGAGAGGGGGCAGAACCTTCTCTAACCCCGGCTCAGCGCCTCTTGGCTCGTCAATTGGCCTTTTGCTTGCGCTCCCTGGGCCTGAGCCTGTTGATAGGGGATCCCACCCCTGTGCAGCAGGTAACTCTTGGTGCGATGGAACAGTACCTAGGGTTGCCGCAAGCGCTCGCTCAGCTACGGGCAGTGGTTCAGGGATCCCTGCCGGCGGATCAGCAGGGGTTGCTTGCCCCCTACTGGCAAGAGCTACAAGCTGTCTGCGCCACTTCTCAGGCCCAGTTCCCTTCCCCCTCTTCTTCTAGGTCTGAGGCCGAGGTTGACCTGCCCACAGTTCCGCCGGAGAGGGCTCTCACCTTGGCGGAAATGTTTGTGTGAAGCCCACTGAAGGAGGCTCTATCTATGAATTCAAGGGTTGCCGAGCTGATGCACCAAAGTGAGGGCCGCTATCTGCGCCCAGATGAGTTGAAAACTCTACACGCCTACGTGGAAGGGATCCCGAAGCGGGTTCGCCTTTACCAGGTTCTGCAGGCCAAAGAACAAGAGCTGCTGGATCGGGTGATGGAGAAGTTTCAGCCGATGATGCCGAATTTAATCCGCCAGCATGGTCACCTGGCCTGGGAGCGCTGCCGCCGGGATCTGAGCATGGTGTGGCGCTACTGCTGCATGGCCATGCTGCTCAACGACGAAGACTACCTGAGGGATAAATTGCTCTACTGGCTGGAGACGATCCTGAAATCCTTCAAGATGCGCGACCAATGCCAGCCTGCCTACAAGTTAATGCTCGACTCCCTGACCTACATCTTTGGGGCAGAAGAGAGCGAGATGATCCGTCCTTATCTGCTTTTGGCCAAATCCATGCTGGTTAACTAGGTCCATTCGCCCTCAATCTATTCACCAAAGTTCCCTGCGCCCTCCGATAGCGACCTCCTTCTCCCGATTTACTGTATACAGCTTATACAGCTCACTCCTTAATCATTCATTCCCTCACGCCAAAAATTCCAGCCGCTCCCCAATCTATCCATCCCCGCCCTCTTGTCCACCTGACTGCGAGAATAGCCATGATCTCCCTGCAAGAGATTCTGCAAGACCAGATCTTGCCTGGGCACTGCTTTAGCCCTGCCTACTACATCCGCCCTGACATCCACACCGGACTGCTGTACAGCCGCGGAGGATACCGCTTGGCGGCCTTTCCCATGCCCCTGCTGGAAGCTCTCTACTCCGGCCTGCGCTATGAAACTGGCCAAGCCACCCGCGTCATTCTCTACAACTGTGGCCGCGATTGGGGAGAGGCATTTTTCCGCCGTGTTGAAGACGAGCTTTCCGGCTACTACCAGCAGCTGCTGCAGGAATTGCCGATGGGGATCTTCCTGGATGCCCTCAGCGACCTCTGGGCCACCCACGGTTGGGGACGCCTGGAGCTGGACTTTTCCGCTGCTGACCACGGCTTGGTTCAGGCCGGGATCCGCAATTCCGGGTTTGCCCTTGCCGCTCGCGCCAGCTTCAACCCGGAGGAACCTTCTGCACGGCGAGAGCCTGCCGGATATTTGGAGGCGGGAATGCTGGCCAGCCTCTTCTCCTTGCTTTCGGGGCGGGATCTCATCTGCGTACAGACCACCTGCGAATCCCTGGGGGCCGATCTCAACCGCTTCCTCATCGGCACGGCTCAGCGGCTGCACCACTGCGAGGAATGGGTGCGCAAGGGCCTCTCCCACGACGAGATTTTGGATCGGCTCACGGCCAGTCCCTAGAAAGGGATCCCTGGCCAGAGCTGTTTTCAGAAGCTCGCTAGGGCAGGTAGGGCTGAAAATCTTGGGTGACCGTCAGCGTCAAGTTGGCATTGGCGTCGATCACCGCCACTTCCGGCGCCGTTACATTGCCGATGACAGCCCCTGCCGCCGCTCCACCCAGCACTTTCTCCGTCGAGATCACGCGGTCGCCGAACAAGCCTCCCAAGATGGCCCCCGCAGCTGCCCCAATCAAGGCATCTTGCACAATCGCTTCCCCGGAAGTGTGGCGGGGATCCTTGCGCAGCGGGATAACCTGGCTCTGAGCGTAGAGGGGGTAGGATTGGCCGTTGAAAATCAAAGCCCGCGAAACAAACTGGGTGCCGCCGCTCACCGGCTGAAATTGGCCTTCCAAAACAGCCCCCGCCGGGACGACCATGTTGCCGTAGATGTCCCGCAGAGGGGTATCCAAGCTAAGGCTGACGGCACGGGTTTCCCCAGGGGCAATCAAGAGGGTTTCTGGGGAGCGATGCACCGCCTGGATCAGATCCCCAGAGCGCAATAGCAACGTGGTTTGCAGTTGAAAGGGCTGGCCAGGTTGCAGGGGTTGAGGGCCAGGGGGAAGGGGGCGAGGATTCACAGGACGCCATCCCTCACCGGCAGGCGGTGGTGGCAAGGGCCCCATTTGGGCCAAAACTGGGGCGGCCATCTGCGCTGAGAGCAATCCGCCAAGCAGAGGAGCCAACAGGCGGCTGGCTGGGTTGGTCATGGTCTTACCCCCATTCATCATTCCTACGCTAGCTGCAAACCGGACAAAACCGGGAGCCTTTCGGGCCTTACCTATCTTTTACCTATCTTGATCAAAGCCAACTGAATGGAAATGGGCTACCTCAGGTGAGCAGATTCCGCTGCTCTTCGCTCCAGATAGAAGTACGGAAAAACGCTAGGGTTGCCCACTCTGGGATCCCTGCTGTCCATGTTAGATTAGGCTCTAGGTTTCTTCCCCTGCGTGGGGCCGAAGTCTTGCAGCATCCCAACCCTCTTCTTGTAGCTATGAAGCGCAGCACATCCATGCCGGGCCAGCCCTCTCCCGGGTCAGAAGCTTCCGCCCAACCTGCTCAATCCTCTTTCCAGCCTTTTGCCATCTCCACTTGGAAGTCTCTTCTCTCGTCAGTGCTGCTGGTGCTGCTGGGCATTGGGCTGGGAGCGGCTCTGGTGGGGGGCAAGGGGGTATCTGCCCAGACGACGGCAACCCCGCCCCAACTGAACCTGAATTTCATCGCCGATGTGGCGCAAAAGGTGGGGCCGGCGGTGGTTCGCATCGATGCTGAGCGGACGGTGCGCGCCCCTGCCCCTTTTCCGGAGGAGTTTTTCAGCGATCCCTTTTTCCGGGATTTCTTTGGCCAAGCGATCCCTTCCATCCCTCGGCAGCGGCGACAGCAGGGAACCGGCTCTGGGTTCATCATCAGCCCAGACGGCCAGATCATCACCAATGCCCATGTGGTCGAGGGATCCGACAAGGTAACGGTGACGCTCAAGGATACCCGCAGCTTTGATGGGCAGGTCATCGGTTCGGATCCGGTTACGGACATCGCCGTGGTGAAGATCAACGCCCAGAACCTGCCGACCGTGAAGCTGGGGCGCTCGGAAACCCTGGAGCCGGGCCAGTGGGCCATTGCCATCGGCAACCCCCTGGGTTTGGATAACACTGTTACGGCTGGGATCATCAGCGCTTTGGGCCGTTCCAGCGGGGAGATTCGGGTGCCTGACAAGCGGGTATCTTTTATCCAAACGGATGCGGCCATTAACCCCGGCAACTCCGGCGGCCCGCTGCTCAACGCTCAAGGGGAGGTGATAGGGGTGAACACCGCCATCATCCAGGGAGCGCAAGGGTTGGGCTTCGCCATCCCCATTGAGACGGCCCAGCGGGTGGCCAATCAGTTGATCACTCGCGGCAAGGTGGATCACCCCTACCTGGGCATCCGCATGCTCACGCTGACTCCAGAGCTGAAGGAGCGCCTCAACCAGGATCCCAATAGCCGCATTTTGATAACGGTGGATCAGGGTGTACTGATTGGCGAAGTCATCCAGGGATCCCCAGCGGAACGGGCAGGGCTGCGGTCTGGGGATGTCATTCTCTCCATCAATGGTCGTGCCGTAACCACAGCCGATCAGGTGCAACAGGAGGTGGAGCGCACTGAGGTAGGCAGCACCCTGGATCTGGAGATCGAGCGAGCCGGGCGGCGACAGAAGATCCGCGCGGTAACAGGCTCTTTCCCGGCCCCCAGCGGAGGCTGATCGCGCCAGCGGGACGGAGTCCTTACACTTGGGCTATTTCAAACCAACTTGCAGTGACCGTACTGGCGATCTGATACATTCACGCTGAACTCTCCTGAACATGGTTCAGGAAAGAAGCGATCGCATCCTGCCTATCTCTGAGCAGGAAGGCGGTATCCCGCAAAGCCCTGAGGAATACCCCCCGAGCGCTTTCCCCCTTCACTTCCCGGCAACCGTTGCGGTGGACTCAAGGATCAGGGGGAAACTTGGTCTACTATATCCCTCTCAATGACTTTTGCCAAACCGCCTAAAGCTCAGTAAATTCAGCAAAGTTCAGGGTTTTGGGGGTTAGAGGCATGCTCTACGGTTGGTTCTTGCAGTTACGGCTCAGGGAAAATAATGGTTTAATGGTGACTTAACAGTCGAAACTTCCTGGCCCAGGCCGGAACGCTCTCGGCAGGGCCTCTTGTCATTAGCCTGGGATCCCTTCTCCCCTTGCCTATGCTGAAAACCACTCGTCGCTTGGCTTTGCTGGCCCTGTCGGGGCTGGCAGCTCTTGTTCTCACTCCCCATCGCGCCAGCGGGACGGAGTCCTTAGGGGGCCTCGCCAAGCCCATTACCGTCGGCTCCAAGGACTTTACCGAGCAGTTTATTTTGGGGGAAATGTACGCCTTAGCCCTGGAGGCGGCAGGGTTCACGGTGGAGCGCAAGCTCAACCTGGGCGGAACACCGGTAGCCCATGCGGGCTTGTTGAGCGGCGAGATCGATCTCTACCCCGAGTACACCGGCACTGGCCTGCTGACAGTGCTCAAGTTGCCCAGCAGCGGCGACCCGGCAGAGGTGTACGCGACGGTGGCCCGCGAGTACGAGAGCCAGTTCCAACTGATTTGGCTGGATCCCGCCCCCCTGAACAACACCCAGGCCCTGGCCATGACCCGCGCCAGAGCGGCTGAGCTGGGCATTGCCACCATCTCGGACATGGTGGCCAAAGCGGGCGAGCTGGTGATGATCGGGCCGCCGGAGTTTCAAGCCCGCGAGGATGGCCTACCTGGGATCCAAGCCGTCTACGGTAATTTCCGGCTCAAGGCCTACAAAGCAGTGGATCCCGGCCTCCGCTACCAGGGCTTGGTCAATGGGGAAGCGGATGTGGCAGTGGCCTTCGGCACCGATGGAGAAATTGCCGCCTTTGACCTGGTGCTGCTGGAGGATGACAAGCAGCTTTTCCCCCCCTACCAGGTGGCGCCGGTGGTGCGCAAGGACACCCTAGAGGCCAACCCCGGCATTGCCGCTGCCTTAAATGCCCTTTCCCCCCTGCTGACGGACGAGGTGATGCAGCGGTTGAACTACGAGGTGAGCGGCAACCGCAAGGAGCCGGCGGAGGTGGCCAGAGCCTTCTTGGTGGAAGCCGGCATCCTGAAGAAATAATCTTGCCCTTGCACGAGGCCCTGAGGTGAGCACCGTTGAGTTCGAGCGGGTGTCGCTGCGCTTTCCCCACAGTTCCCAGCCGGCTGTGGACGAGTGCAGTTTTTCCGTGGAGTCGGGCCAGTTGGTGGTCATTTTGGGGCCTTCTGGCTGCGGCAAAACCACCCTTCTGAAAATGGTGAATCGCTTGCTGGATCCCACCCAGGGGCAGATTCGCTTGGACGGGCGGGATATCCGCCAGTTTCCCGTCACGGCTCTGCGGCAGCGGATCGGCTATGTTATCCAGCAATCGGGGCTGTTTCCCCACATGACGGTGGCCCAGAATGTGGCGGTGGTGCCGCGACTTTTGGGATGGGCGAAGGAGCGCATCCACGAGCGGGTGGACGAGCTGCTCAGCTTGGTTAATTTGCCCCCCCATGAGTACAGAAACCGCTACCCTGCCCAACTGTCGGGTGGACAACAGCAGCGGGTGGGGCTGGCGCGGGCGCTGGCCGGGGATCCAGGGCTGCTGCTGATGGACGAGCCTTTTGGGGCCATCGACGCCATTACCCGCAGCAAGCTGCAAGAGGAGATCCTGCGCCTGCAACGGCAATTGAAAAAAACCATCCTGTTCGTCTCCCACGATGTGGAAGAGGCGCTGCGCCTGGCGGATCGCATTTTGGTGATGCAGAAGGGGCGGGTGGTGCAGTTCGACACTCCCTTTCGGCTGCTCACCCAGCCGGCTACTCCCTTTGTCAGGGAACTGCTGGGGGCAGATGACATGGTACGGCAGTTGAGTGTGCTGCGGGTGGAAACGGCGATGGCCGGGATCCCGCACAACCACAAAATCCAAGAGGGAGCGATGGTGAGGCCCCAGGCCACTTTGCGGCAAGCCTTGTCCCTGCTGTTGCGCACAGGGGCGGCAGCCCTGACGGTGTGGGAGGACGGGCGGGCCATCGGCGTTTTGACCTTGGATCACATTCGCAGCTTGGCCATGCTGGAGGGGGGATCCGCGTGAGCTATCTCCTCAACCACCCCGGCCTGATGTGGCAGCTCACCCAAGAGCATCTGGCGATGGTGGGGATGACCTTGGGCATGGCGGTGGTGCTGGCGGTGCCGCTGGCTCTGCTGGTTCACCACGTGCGCTGGTTGGCCCTGCCGGTCATGGGGATCCTCAGCATCCTGTACACAGTGCCCAGCCTGGCTTTGATCATTTTGTTGGTGCCCTGGCTTGGCCTCAATGCCCGCTCGGTGGTGGTGGCGATGGTGATCTACACGCAGGTGATCTTGGTGCGCCATTTTTGCGTGGGCCTGCGCTCGGTCGAGCCTGCCATCCTGGAAGCGGCCAAGGGCATGGGGATGAACCTCTGGCAACGGTGGTGGCAGGTGCAGGTGCCGCTCATGCTGCCCATTGTTTTGGCAGGGCTGCGGCTGGCGGCAATTGTGGCCATTGCCATTGCCACCGTGGGCGCCAAGTTTGGGGCAGGGGGACTGGGAACCCTGCTGTTCGATGGCATTGCCCAGGCCGGTCGCTACGACAAGATCTGGGCCGGATCCCTGGCGGTGGGATCCCTGGCCTTGCTGGTGAACACAGCCTTGCTCAGCCTGGAATGGGCGGCCCGTCGTGGTTGAGGGGGTAGACTTAAGGACTCCGTCCCGCTGGCGCGATCGGGCAGGTTTATCCTCTAGTTGTGTGGGGCGAAACTGGGTGTAGCATGGGTGAGCAACCAGGGACTCCGTCCCGCTGGCGTGAGCGGGTGAGAGATTGGTCATCCCGCGCCGATTGGGAGCTGATGGAAGCGCTCAAGGCGGGGCAACCTGCTGCTCTGGCTGCGCTCTACGATCGCTATGCCGGCTTGGTCTATGGGCTGGCCTTCAAGATCCTGGGCCACGTGGCCGAGGCAGAAGACCTGACTCAGGAGGTGTTTGTCGAGCTGTGGCGCAAGGTTGGCTGTGATCCAAGGACTCCGTCCGAGTCGCGCGAGCGGCGGGGATCCCTGAGCAGTTTTTTATGCGTGCTGACCCGCTCGCGGGCCATTGACCGTCTGCGTTCTCAGGGCAGCCACCAACTTCTTTTGAAACGCTGGCAGACCATTCTCAGCGCCGATCGCGTCAGCGGGACGGAGTCCTTTCGCGTCAGCGGGACGGAGTCCTTTAGCAAGACTCGGTTCCCTTTTGAGCAGGTTTCCATCGAGGAGCGGCGGCAAGCGGTGCAAGCGGCCCTCGGCCAATTGCCCGAAAACCAACGGCAGATCCTGGAGTTGCTCTATTACCAAGGGTTGAGCCAGGCGGACATTGCTCGCCAATTGGGGATCCCGTTGGGGACGGTTAAGACCCGCTCTCGCCAAGCTCTCTGCAAATTGCGGGGATCCCTGCGCGCCCTTCTGGGTTTCTGCTCGCGTTAGCGGGACCGCGTCCTTTCGCGTCAGCGGGACGGAGTCCTAGGTTTGGAGTTGAGTTCTGGTGTCGGGATGGCCATGTCTGATCGCGTCAGCGGGACGGAGTCCTATCGCGTCAGCGGGACGGAGTCCTTATCCACCTCGCCCCCTTTAACAGAGGAACGGGAAGAACTGGCCGGCTATCTGCTGGGGGACTTGTCTCCCGAGCAGGCGAGTGCTCTAGAGGCACGCCTAACTCAAGACCCTCGGCTGGTGGCCGAACTGCAAGCCTTGCAAGAAACCTTGGAATTGTTGCCCTACGGATTGCCAGGAGTACTCCCGCCTGCCAGCTTGCGCGACCAGGTGATGGCAGAGGTGGGGGCTATCGGCTTACGCGAGCAGGAGATGGCAGTCCCCCTTCACTCTCCACTGCCTGCTTTTGGGGTGGGGTGGCGCTGGTTGGGAGGCTTGGTGGCGGCAATTTTGGTTCTGCTCAGCTTGGACAACTGGCGACTGCGGCAAGCTCTGCAACTGGCCCAGCTAGAATCGGTGCGGGCATTATCCCATCTCCTGCAACAGCCGGGATCCCGTCTGGTGCATTTGCAGGGGGAGGTGGGGACGGCCAATGTGCTGTTTCGCCCAGGAGACTGGCAGGAGGTTATCTTGGCCGCACGGGATCTGCCCCAACCGGTGGCGGGGGAGCGCTACTCCCTCTGGCTCAAGCTGGATAATGGCGAGTTCCTCCACTGTGGTGACTTTCAGGTGGATGCTCAAGGCTCTGCTCTGGTGGCCCTACGCCCATCCCGCACGTTGCCGGCAGGTACCCGCGCCCAAGAGCTGCTGGTCGCGACCGGTTCCCGCCAACTGCCCGCTCGCGCTACTCGGACGGAGTCCTTGAAACCCCTTCTGACGGGCAAGGTGTGAGGTGAGAGGAAGGGTTGACCTGCGGAGGTTGGCTGTGCTGGTGGGGGCGCTACTGGCCCTTCTGGCCTTGTGGTGGACGGATCCCACGCCAACAACCCTAAGCCAATACGTTACTTCTTTGCAGGAGCGCACTCCTTCTCAACTCCACAACATTCGCCGAGCCGTCCAAAGCCTGGATGGAGTTTACATCATGCCTGCGACACGCTCACAGGAACAGGCAGGAGCGATTTTTTCCTTCAACCAAGTGGTGGGGCCGCGCAGCCTGGAACGAGGCTATGTGCCTGCGCCGGTGTTTATGGTGGCCGAAACCCTGGATTCGGTTGGGGGAGGAATCTGTCAGGTGTCCTCTAGCCTTTACAATGCCGCTCTGCTGGCAGGGCTGGAGGTGGTGGAGAGGCACCCCCATTACCGGCAGGTAGAGTCGGTGCCCCCTGGCTTAGATGCCACCGTTTGGTACGGCTTGGCCGACCTCAAGCTGCGCAACCCTTTCCCCTGGCCGGTGCGCCTACGAGTTCAGATCCGCGGCCAAAACCTGATTGTGTCCGTGCTGGGACGGGGATCCCGCCACGCCCTGAGGATCCCACCCATCCGTGTAGAGGGGCACCGGCTGGATCCCCGGCATTTGCAGGTGAGCGTGTATCGGGGTAACGAGCGCCTCTCCCAAGATCGCTATGTCGTTGCTCCCTAGCCTCTCATCGCGCCAGCGGGACGGAGTCCTTTTTTCGCCCCATTGGCCCCCTACTTCAGCGTCTCAGGAGCAACTCCCCAGCAACCTCCACACAGGGATCCATGTTAATTTCTACACCAACATGGTTAGCGACAGGGTCGGCGACAAGCCTCAAACCCTGATTCTTCCGTTGACCCGGTCGATCCCGCTCTGGGCAAGGGTTTCAGGCCTCTCGGCGGAGAAAAATAAGGGGAAATTGCAGCCGTTCGCGCCAGCGGGACGGAGTCCTTAAACGAGACCCTGTCGATCTAGGCCCCTGGATCCCGCTCTGGGCAAGGGTTATAATCGGCGGAAGTCGCTTCCTTTCGGGGCAGTGGAATTAATGAAAACTCAATGGAAAATTAATCGAGCCAAGCGAATAACTATTAAAATGAAGATTATCAAATAGCAAACAAATGTAGCGATACTCGTGGTTAAAAATAGAACTCCGCCCCATTTCCGGAGGAGAGGCTCCAGAAAGTTCGTGCATGGGAGGAGACGAATAGTCCACTTTACACTGGTATCATCGCCATCGAATTGAAATAACCAGGCCCAAAGATAGAAAAAATGAGTCGCGAGGTAGAGCGCAATATCGCTCTTTCTTGATTCAAAAACGCTAATGAATGTGATCATCAAAGCTATATGCACAAATGCCCATAAAGTAAGCAGCAAAATAAGCAGCGCTCCAAACATCATTAGAAGCCAACCGGCGACTCCAAGACGCATGAGAAACAGGGCACAGACAAAAAGGATCTCCACTCCAACTAGGAGAAGTTTGGTTGGTGTATTCAGGCTTTCATGTTCTACCATATTACTTCCTTTTTTCGCGTTGTTCGTAATATGTGTCTCAGACAAGCTTAATAACTGCAGACGTGATGATCTAGATCTGATCTGGCACTTTTGGCAGGGGTAGTTGAAACGGATGATGGTCGAAGCGAATACGCTGTACTCGGTAATTTCCTGTTAATGGAACCGATCCTGAGCCGCAAGCAACTTCCACGCCACCCGGATCAACCGTTGTTCCGAATGCGATACCTTATTTTATGTAGGTTTGCGTAGCAAAAACCCTATACCTGATAAGTCACTTCCCTTTGGGGAAGCGGGATTCATGGAAACACTCAAAGCAGACGGCCCAAGCGTTGCCGCAATTCGGTGGCAGCCAGCTCTAGGTGCTCGGGGGTGTAGCCGGTGGTTTCTACTCTGACAGCGAGGTGGGTGTCCTGGCTCTCGTGGAGGTGGATCCACAGAATGTGGCGGCCATCTTCGGTTTTGCGGTTTGAGGCTTTGACGCTGTTTTTGGGGGCAGCGTAGGCGTGTGGATCGTATCGAACCAGATCCACCCAGGGAATGTCTCGCAGGAGTCTTTCCACTTTGGCCCAACTGCGGGGTCGGTGATGGCTGGCATCGCTTCGGATTTGGATGATCTGGGAGCGATCTCGGCCTGAATCGGGGAGATCTGCCCGTGGGATCCGGGGCTGAACTTGCGGCTGTAGGTAGGGCAAGTAGACCAGGGATTTGTATTGCTCATGGATGTAGCAAACCGGGACCCCCAATTGGCTGCCCACCACAGCCATGATCATGGCTTGGGCTTTAAACCCGCCGGTAGCGGCAAAGGTGACGATCCCCCTGGCGCTCTCTGCCAACTGTTTCAACAGCTCGGCCATCCGCTCCAGTGAGGATCCCTCTAGCTCGTAGTTGATGCCGGGAAGGGGAACCAAAGAGACCTGCTGCTGACCCAGCTCTTGCTCAAAAAAGAGCTTCAAAATCTGGGCACACTCCAATCCGTCGGGGGTTTCTGAGTGCAGCAAAATCAAGGCATCATTCGAGGTGGGATCCAGCCGCAAGTAGGTGTTGGTTTCGGCGCTGATCAATTCCAGGTCTGCTTCTTTCATCCAGGCCAGAGCACGCTGGGGATCCCCGATGTTTTTTTGTCCCACCCAGGGGCGCTGCGGCTGCAGGTCTTTGTCAAGGTTGGTGAGCAAGGAGGTGCCCACCGTCATGATGATGGTCTGCATGGATGGCCGGTTAACTCAAACTTTTCGAGGGCTCTGTTCCGCTTTGTGCCCAGAGCAGCTTGGCCTTGCGGATTCTGCCATCTTCCTTTAGACCCAGAACTTCCACCTGCACCTCTTGCCCCACCGAGAGGGATCCCGCCCGTTTGGGCTCCTTCTGGGTGAGCTTGGTGTCTGTGTCCAGAATCTGGAAGGTGACTTCGTTGCCCTTGATGTTGGTGATGGTGGCCTTCAGCTTTTGCCCGATCTGGAAGCAGGCTTTGCGGGCCTGATGCTGGGCCTGGTCTTGTTGGTGTTGATGGTTTTGTTGTTGTCTGTCGTCCTGGGATTTGTTTCCCGCCCCTTGGGGAACGGAGTCCTTGTGACCGGAGTTGTCGTTGGGTTGGGATCCCTGAGGCGGCGGGATCTCGCCGATCGGCACTCCCCCATCTTTGTAGTAGCGGGCCAGGCGGGCGGCCCAGCCCAGGATCTGCAGCATCTCCGCCGGCCTATCCTGCAGAGATTGCAAGTACTTTTTACAGGTTTGGTCGATGAGCCGGTAGTAGCGTGGGGTTTCGTTGCTGCGGTGGAGGCCAGTTTCTCGCACCAGCTCGCCGGTGAATCGGAAAAAGCGGGATCCCGCGTCAGGGTGATGGGCAACCGAGCGCAGATAGGCGATGCACTTGCTCAACTCGTCGACATCCACCCTTTCTTTGGCCAAGGTCATGGCGATGCCGTGGGCGAGATCCCAAGATTGGGGGCTGAGATCGACAGTGTCTGACAGCATGGGGGAACCCTCAGTACACTCCGGTGGGTGGCTCGCGCAGAGCAGTGGGACTCAGGATGGCGGCCAATCGCTTGAGTTGTTCGGGCAAGATGTAGCCCTGGGCAGCTCCAATTTGCTCTTGCACAAAGGCTTGGAGGCGTTTTCCTTCCAGGGTATCGGCTTCTGGGGGATCGTAGCGGCTGTAGCGATCTTTTAGGTTGCCGGGCCGCTCGATCTTGTCGAGGGTGACCTGCAGGGATCCCAGGCCCACGGGCTTGCCGCCCCCCACCTTCAGCAGCATGGAATGCTTGGGATCCTGCCCCAAGACCGTGAGCAAGGTGCCCAGCTCGGCAGGGGTGAGGTTTTTGAAATGGATTTGGGTTTTGAAAACCGTGTTTTGCATCGCTTGCTGGGTGGGTGTTCCCCTTGAACTGCCCTGCAAAGCTTTTTTGTGGGTGTAGTAGAACTTGCGTCCAATGACTTTGCCGTTTTCCTTTTTAAAGTAAGCTTTGCACTGATCCGGGCGAGGACAGTACAGCGGGGGCAGGGATCCGCCACCCGATCCGGTGCCGGTGGCAATGGCATCCCTGAACTCCACCAATCCCTGCCAGTTGAGAGCACCAAAAACGCGGCTGGCCGGACAAAGCTGCTCTTTGTTGCGGCAGGGGTGCCGCTCTGGGGGGATCCGATTTCGGTACTCGCTCATCATCACCGCCAGGGTGCTGTTGGTGATCGCCTCATACATGGCCCGGATGGCCCCCTTGAGGGAGCTGCCCTGGATTTTAAGCCTTCCATTGGGGGTGGTGGTCATGGTTTTGAGCACCGGGATCCCTTTGACTCCAACATCGCTGCCCAAGGCCAAGTGGCCGGTGGAGATGTGGACAGCAGTCTGCACCGTCAGGGTGAGAAAGAGGGTGCCGTGCAGCTTATCGGCGTGGAACTTGGCGTGGCCGGCGGGCCGCTCCAGCTTGGGGGGCTGGGTGGGAAACGGGATCAGCTCATAGGGTTTGGGAGACACGGTTGGGTTACCTCCACCTCGACTGCTGTTGCCGGCAGACGATCTTGCAGATGCGGCCTGGTTGGGCAATGGGCGAGGGCCTTGGGGGGTCATGGTCACCTCGGAATCAGGGCAATAAAGTGAACGCGGGCAGTTCGCTCATCTCGGAAGTAGCGCTGGCCCACCTTGAGATCTTGGGGATGGCTGAGGGGCTTGGGAAAGCGGGTTTCTCGATTTTGGGATCCGTACAGGTCGGCTGCGTGATCCTCCCACCGCCACTCTCCCGGCAGAGGGATAAAGGAGTCCGGGGGAGCTTGGATCCCCAGATACAGCAGATCCCAGCCGTGGGGGGTGCTTTTCCAGCGCAGTTCCCCTTGTTGGGAGAAAACTTGCCCCTCTGGACAGACGGGATCCGCCGGGATCCCCACCTGAATGCCGCTGACTCGATGGGGCCAGCGCAGAAAGGAGTAGGTTTTTTCAGAAGTGGAAAAACAAGCCGAGAGCACTTGGGAAAGCGAGGACTCCCCCCCGTCTCGAATCCTGAGCGAGGCGACGTAGGCTGGTTTCATACGGCTTTGGCCTCCGCTTGCAGGAGTTTGGCCCAACTGTTTACGGCGGTGGCGAGCAGATGTTCCACCTTGGCCTCAGACGTCTGATCCCAGGTCAGCCGCGCCCCAAATCCCAAAGGCATTGGCTCCGCTCCCACCGGCACCGCTTGGCAATCGGGTTTGGGGAAGCCGTATTTGCCTGCCTCTTCGGGGGTTAAAAATTCGCCCGCCCCCAACAGGGATCCCTGTGGCCAGGTCAGGGGGGATCCCAGCAGTCGAATCTGCCTGTTTGCCTCATCCACCAGGCAGCCCGGATAGTCCACCACCGCCCACTCGTACTCAACCCGAACGGTGCCCATGCCGCGGGACTTGGCAAAGCCGATGCCAAACCAGCCTTCATCCAGATCCCGCAACGCCAGTCCCAGCAGACCCAGTTGGGCCAGGGTAAAGTTTTTCAGGTGGATCTTGGTTTGAAAGGATCCCTCTACGCACACTTGATAGCTGAACGGCCCCACCGCCACTGAGCCGAAGACGCGGTCGATGGCCACCCCATTACGTTCCTCCAGGCGCAGAGGGGTTCCCGGCTTGGGATAGGCATCTTCGATGCGGACCCGGCTGGCGATGGCTGTGTTGCCGAACATCTGATCCGTAAAGGAAGAAAGGGCGTAAACCTGGTGGGGCTCTTCAATTTTTTCCAGCCATTGATTGGCCTTTTGGTCGAGGGGATCGCTGGCCCAGAGTTTGAAGCCTCCCCCCTCAGGACGTCTGTCGCTGCCCACCGTTCGGACGATGCGCTCCGCATGGGCGCGAATTGCCCCTTTGAGGGAGCTGCCGGGAAAATAGACCGTTCGCCCGCCGCCGTGATAGGTTTCGACGAACTCCATATCCGGCTTCGTCGGGTCAGCCCCTTCTTTGCCCGCCTTGATGAGAACAGGGCCATCGGGCTTGAGGGTGAGGCAGAGGGTGCAATGGTTAACGTAGCGTTTGTGCATAGCCTGGGATCCTTCACACCAGAACAGGAGCTTTTGGTTGAGGGGCTTGGGGCGGCAAGCAGTCTGTCCAGTTTGTCAACCGATAGGGGTGGAAAACGCTGACCGTATCGCCAACCGTTGTAGAGTCCATGAAGACCATCGGGATCCCTCCTGACATGAAATAGGGCTAGCGGCGGGGGCCGACCGATTGCCGTTGAGAGGCCGTTGTTAATTTGGCAACCAGGGCTTCCACCCAGTCTTGGCGCAAAGCGGCAGCCTGCTCCGGGCTGAGCGGCTGTCGGGATCCGGCCACCAGCTCTTGAAGGTAGGCCAGCAGCCGTCTTGGATCCCCTTCCGAGTCGAACCAATAGATTGCCGAGATCTGCAGGCGGACAACCCCCAAGCCACGGGAGCGCCCCCCTCCCAGGGGGATCTGTTCCGTTTCCAATTGGTGCAAGCCAATGGCCAAGAGGCCCAGTTCCCATTCCTCGGCATTTTCGACGACGGCATGAAACCGGAAGGGGGTGCTGGCAGGCACCACTTGCAAGTCGTACAGCTTGCCATCTGCCGCCGTTTCCGTATCCCGATCGATGGCCACGCCATCCCGCTCTTGGTACTGGCCAAACCAGGCTTCCGGCACCACGGGCAAATCTCGGATCTGCACCTTGCCGGCCAACCAAGGGGATCCAAACACCTGCGAGACCCAGTCGGTGGCCTCAATGAGCTTTTGAGTCAGAGCCGCATCGTCCCCTTTGTAGTCATTTTTAATTTGGTTGATGATCTGAAATTGCTCGCTGCTGGTCAATTCGCCGGGATCCCTGGCCAGCTCTGGGTTGATGCCCCGCAAGAAACTTTCCAGGCGAGAGCGCATCGCCCCCTTCAAACTGGAGCCGGGAATGAGCGGACGGCCCAGCGCATCCTTGAGAACCGGCAAATCCGAGCCGATGGGTTCGGTGGAGCGGCCCACCCCGATGTGCAGAGCGGTCACGGTGGTGAGGGTGCCGGTGATTTCCAAGCGGTTTTTGAAAACGTCGAACATTGTTCCCTCAAATGGCTGCTCAAGTTAAGGCTTGTACTGCAGAGGTTTGCCATTCCCGAAGCGAGACGGAGCCCTTAATAAAACTCAAGAGGATCCCTAGGATCTGAGCAATTTCTGAAATAAAGTACTCCCTGTCATCGATAAAGAGTTGGTCACCCTCGAGTTTTGCAAATCGCCAGTTGGTTCCTGAGGTTACTGCTCCATAGACACTGTCTACTTGAGAATTGGAGTTCTTGTTAAAGACCTGTGCCCCTACCATACCGGCAACGCACTGGCCCAGACCCCCGATCAAGTCTTCTTTTTTGGCCTCAACGATAATCACCACCGGATCTTGAATGTAGAGTTGGAGAGGGGATAGGCAAATGATGTAGTCGCATAGGCCCACCAACCCCCTCTCGGGATCCACGTTGAATTCCTTGCCGGAAAACAGCGAGATTTGATCCCGACATAGGTACTTCACCTCTCCCAGCACAGGGGCGATGATAAACTCGGAGCGGGCTTTTTCGCTGTTGACCGAGGTGGCCAAGCCGAGATAGCGATCTAGGGTTATTTTCAAGTAATCGGAGCACTCAGTCGGTGGAACCTCTGCAAACAGGCCATGGATGATTCTTGACCTGAGCTGAAAGGTCGAAATGGCTCTCTCAAGGGTAAAACTGCTGTAGGTCACGGTCTAGGATCCTCCTCCCTCTCGCTTGTACTTGAGGTAGCGGGCCCCATAGCCCAGGTAGCGCCGAATCAAGTCAATTTTGATCTCGTTGACTTTGGGGGATGCTCTTTCAATTCCGGCTTCCCTGGCGATGGCTATAGCCCTTTGATGAATCCAGTTGTCGATGTCGTTGATGATGGCTTCTGCCAAAGAGTCTTTGCCCCGCCCCCACTTGTCACCGCGCCCCACCTGGTAGCGCAAAAAGTTCTTGATCACCTCTGAGCTTTCGGTGGAAGCTGCCACGTGCAATAGGTTGCGATATTGGGCCTCTTCCAATCTGTTGAGACCTCTGAAGTTATCCAAGGCGGCTTGAATTCTGGCGACCAGATCATCTTCGGCCAGCCGGATTTGCCGTTGGATCTTGAGCTCTTGTTCCGATGTGATCTCGCTGGTGGCGAAGGTCATAGCGGGTTCTCCCAGAAATGATGATGGAACGGACTGCAAACTTCGATTTGGCCGAATCCTTCAGCAGTGCGTTCGCCAATCCCCCAGTATTCCATCTCCGCCAAAATCGGGATCCAACGCTCCAGTTGCGTGGTGCTCAGCAGAAAGACGCTGCCCTGCGTGGTTACCAATTCTACATCTTTGAACAGACCCCAGGCAGCGTTCCAGCCGGAGACATAGGCGTAGCTGCTGAAGGCCAGCTCCAAAGCCAGGGATCCATCTTCGCAGTTGGCCTCTTCCTGGAGCATCTGGGGGGTGAGCACGGTGGTGCGTTGCCAGCGCTCTTTGAGAATGGCCCCCGACTGCAGCCCAATGGAGAAATACTGCCGCTCCGGCGGAAGGGGCTGCCAGGGATCCCCGAACACCTGCCATTGTTGCCAGCGCTGCCGCAGCTTTTGGTTGAAGGCTTCCACCCGCTGGGCCAGGGAAGGCCGGGGAGCAGCCAGACGCCGAGCCGTGACGTTGACCCGGCCCAATCCCCGCGACACCCCTCCTCCCAAGCGCAGCAGGTGGGCGTGGGCGTTGAGGTAGCGGGTGAGGGTCTCGGCCAGCTCGGGATCCCGCAGGTAGATGTAGCCGCTGAAAAGGGAGCGCTCCAGATGCCCATTGGGGCGGGCTTTGCCCTCGTTCATCACCTCTAGGCTGTAGAGGATTTGGTCGGCAGCAGTGGCGCGGCGACGGTTGATCCCCACCCGCGTGAGCAGGCGTTTGGACACAGCAGCTCGTTCGTAGCGGGGCCCCAGGTCAGACTCCTGCTGGCTGTAGAACCCCCCGAAGGGCTCCACTCTTCCCCCGGAACCGTCCGGCTCTGTGGGATCGAACGGGATCCCCAGCCGCTGTGAGCAGAAGCGATCCAGGAGCGTGTCGAACACCCCCGTTTTGCCCGCCTCTGAGCGGAAGCCGGGATTGTTTTTCGAGCTGAAGGCCGTGGCCGGCAAGACCTTGCTGCCGGATCCCGGATAGGCGTGGGTAAACACAGCAGGCCGAGCTGCCGTAAACAGGGCGGCCAAATCTCCTTCCAGCGCCTCGGCAGGGCGATGTTGGGTTTGGCTGAGCATGAGGTCGGCCAGAGCACCGCGAATCACGCTGCCGGGAATGTAATCCTGGGCCTCGCTGATGGAGCCGCCCGGCTTTTGCCGACCGATGGCCAAGGGAGACTGAGCCGTTAGGGTGAGTTGAATGGCTTCCATCAGCTCCCTCCCTGGGCCAAGAAAGCCCAATCGGCTGCGGTGGGCTGGAGAGCCTGCAGGGATCTAGGATCCCAGTGCAGCCAGCCCAAACCTGCGGATTTGCTGCCCCCCAGCGCGATCAGGTGGTGCAGGGCCGCCAACAGGAGAGTTTTGCCCCAGGAAGGGCAATCGGGCAAAAGCTGCAGGGATCCGGAAAAAGTCAGCTCAGCCGCGGGAGAGGTCTCAATGAGGTAGAGCCGCTGATCCTCGGCGGTGCGGCGGCGGCGGTTGAGGGTGACCCCAGGGCGAAGGGTTGGTTCCAGAGCTGCTGGCGGCACCTCGCAGACGAGATCCTCCACCCACAGGCGGGCAGGCAGGGCCGGATTGCCGAATATCTGGCAGACCAGACAATGGGATCCGGCGTAGCCCTCCACCTGGTATTCGGGGCGGTGGAAATTTCCTGCGCTGCCCTCCCGCTGCGGACACATGCGCTCTGGGTGGGGAGAGCGGCAAATGGCCCAGCCCAGGCCACGGGCCAGTTTCTCGCACTCGTGGCGCAGCCGCCCCTTCAGTTGGGAGCCGGGAATGATCAGCCTGCCAAAGGCATCTTTGAGCAGGGGCTTATCCGCCAGGGAGCCGCTGGAGCCGCCGGCTCCCACCGCCAGGGCAGAGGCGAGGGTGGCCCTCAAAGGGATAGAGGTGATCGTTCGCCCCGCTTGGGGCAGCTCTGCCAGTCTCACCATCACTCCACCTCCGCCAGAACGGGCCGACCCTCGGCCTGGGGCTGTTTTTGCACAAAGGCGTACAAATCCACCAGATCCCGCCAGATGGTTTCATAGGTTGGCGTTGACGAGGATACCTGTGGCTCAACATACATCCAGGGGGGAAGGTGGCCGTCGTTGGTTTTGGCCTTGCACCAGGTGCGCTCAAAAGCCTCCATCAGCGGCTGCCCCTTTTTGCCCAGGCGGCTGCGGAAATAGAGATAGTTGAGGGTGGCGGTGCGTTTGCCTTTTTCCAAGAAGCTGCGAATCTGATAAAGCTGGGAGCGAGGAAAATTGGCCTCCTGCAGGGCTTGTACCGTTCTCAGCAACCCGTGGATTTCCGGGACGGTATAGGGGCCGGCGTAGAGCTTGAGGGTGTGGCTGTTCTGGCGGATCTCCAGAGCTTCCCGACGAAAATCCTGGATGCTGGAGACAACCAGGGCGACCGACTTCAACGAGAGAAAGTCGATGGTGGCCACAGAGCAGTCCTTGTCTTTGGGCTTCAGCTTTTTCGCGTAGCTCTTGGCGGATTTCAACAGTTGTTCGGTGAGCTTTTCGGCGTAGTAAATGGGGGTGTCTTCCGAGGCGATCAGCACCCCCACCGAGGCGGAGAGCCGACAGAGCTTCCGATCTGCCGCCGGGTAGCGGTGAGGCACCTTGCCGGAAGATTGAGCTGCATAGGTTGCCGAGGTGTCCAGCAGGAGCTGCTCAAACTGCTCACAGAAGGTGGCGGCAATTTCCAGGGCTTTGTGGGCAGGCACCACCACCAACACATCGTCTCCGCCGATGGTCAGGATCTCGAAGGGGTGGATCCACTCGCCGTTGCGGTCTCTGCCGGTTTCCGGATCTGGGGATAGGCCGTGCAGCCGATGGGCCTGCAGGTGCTGGGCGAGGGCGTGGTAAACGGCTTTTTCCGTTGCCTCGGAAACATCCCGGCTAAATTGTCGGTAGGCTTCTGGGGTTTGGATCTGCTGCACATAGCCCCCCATGTCGTTGCCATCGGCGTAAAGGTAAGCCACAAAGCCCTGGCTGCCCAGGCTGGCGTTGGCCACTTCCCGTAGAGATTGGGCCTCGCCGATCCCCTGGACAGATCCCTGATGGGGCTGCAAATAGCGCTCCCGGTAGGGCTCGCCGGCGGGAGAGTTGAGAAAGCGGGCAAATCGCGTTACCCAGCTTTCCACAAAGCCGGGATCCCAGGTGGGGAACTTGCGGAACCACCCTTGCTTGCCTGTTTCAATGCGCTTGGCCTGGCGACCCACCAGGGCTTTGCGAGCGGTGGCTTCCGAGAGCCAGGGCTGATCGACCAGGTCGGCTTTGGCGATGGCAGGGCGACGGTCGGTGCTGTCGCGGCGCAGGTAGGGATGGGTTTCAAAAAAGGCGGGATGGGCGCGGCTGGGGCGACCGGGATCCGGATTGCCGTTGCGGCGGTGGTTGAAGCGGGCGGCCAGGTAACCCACCAACTCGTTGAAACTTTTGCGGTCTTGAAATCTGGCTTCGCTGCCATCCCCAAAATAGGCTCTCACCAGGGGATGGGTTTTGTGTTGCGCCAGCCAATCCAGCCAGGGGGTGCGTTCGATGGGATCCCGCAACAGGCCGTAGCGCAGTTCCAGCAGCCGAAAGGCGGATCCCACGGCGCAGGCGTTAGCGGTGAGGGTTTCTTCGGTGTAGCGCCGCTCGATGGCCTCACAGAGATCGTCCACATGGGCCGCCGGGCAAAAGGCCAGGAGATTGCCCCCGGTGGAGTAGATAATGAGCTCCGGGATCAGGGCTTGCGCCAAAGCCGGGTAGTGCTGCTGCAGCCAAGGCCGGATCTGCTCGGCCACATAGGCCCTCAGCTCTGCTTGAGACTCTTTCCCCAAACCTTCCCATCCCAGGTAGGTTTGCTCGGGATCCCCGAAAAAGGCGGGCAGATCCACCAGGTTAATGCGATCCAACAAAGCGGAGGCCCCGCGGATTTCCGACAGCTTGGCCGACTCGAAGACATAGCTCTTGATCTTGGTGGCCCCCCCGTAAACCAAGCCGATGCGGGTTGTCTGCTGCCACAGCTCCGGGTAGCGGGATTGCAGCTCCGCCGGGGTTCTGGGAAAGGTC
Organism: Thermostichus sp. OS-CIW-29; assembly: GCF_054058195.1. Classification (NCBI taxonomy): domain Bacteria; kingdom Bacillati; phylum Cyanobacteriota; class Cyanophyceae; order Thermostichales; family Thermostichaceae; genus Thermostichus; species Thermostichus sp. OS-CIW-29. The sequence goes on along the minus strand of NZ_JBSSAB010000033.1, from coordinate 1,921 downwards.
TTCGCCGCCATGCTCTCCTGAAATTGGCGCACCTGAGCCAAAATGGGCCGTAGCTCTTCTGGGATCCCGGCCTCGTTGTCGGCGCGAACGGCGGCCCGCATCTGCTGCAAGGTCTCCAGGGCAAACTGGGGATCCCGCTGTTCTCCCCACGCCAGGCACCAGGCCAAGGCAACAGGAACGGGAGAGGGAGCAGAAGTAGGGGTCATGAGCAGCACCTGCGAAATGCGAAAAAGGAAGACAAGTCTTGGACAGGGCTTCCATCGGCTGCGACGGACAGATCCCTAAAGGCTGGGGGCAATTGGCCTCGATTTTTAATCCTTCGCGGAAGACCAAAGCCCTTCAAAAAAGGGTTTGCCGGTTGGGTGGGTAACCAATCGAATCAAGCCGAGAGATGCCATTGAGGTTACCGATTGTTTCAGCCATATCCGATAAACGCTCTCGCCTCATGGTTTTCAGTCCTCTAGATTGCTAGCAGTATAGTTCGAGTGCGATGGGTTGCAGACGATTTCAAGGCTTTCTTCAGATTGTGAGATTTTTTCTGCCTGTACAACGGGCAATTCGAGAGTAAACCCAATAAGAAGGGATCCCTTCTAAAATTTTCTCAATGGAAAGTTGGGTTTTGTGTTGATTGTTGCTGTGGACTGGGAATGGGCTGTGCCTATGCTGAGTTTCTCAGAGCCATCTGCTGATAGAGAAGCGAACGGCAAGTGGCCGACGGGATCCGAGTTGGTGGGGATCACCTTGGAAGTTCAGGCTCCTCGGTCTTACCTGCTGGATCCCCACTATGCCAAAGGGCTGCACGCCTGGTTCTTGAGCCAGGTGCAAGAGACAGACCCGCAGCTATCGGCCTATTTGCACGATGGAGAATCGGAGAAACCTTTTACCCTCTCCCGGCTGATGGGGCCGTTCCGCGAGCAGGGGGGGCGACCGCTGATCCCGCCTCATCTCCCCTTCCGCTGGTGGATCACCGGCCTCAACCCGCCGGTGGTGGAGTGGCTGCGAGGGTGGTGCCAACGGCTGCCCACCTGGCTGGAATTGCGGGGATCCCCGCTGCAGATCCTGGGATGGCAGATCTCGATCCCCCCGCGCACCTATCGTCAACTGTTGGAGCAGCCTCTTTCCCCCCGCTCCTGGAGCCTTTCCTTCGTCTCGCCCACCAGCTTTCGCCACCGGGGCCACCATCTGCCGCTGCCGATCCCTCGCAACCTGTTCCACAGCTATCTGCGCCGTTGGAACGATTTTTCCGGTCTGCCCATCGAGGCGGAGCCTTTTCTGGATTGGGTGGATGGGGAAGTGATCATCCAGCGGCACCGTCTGGAATCGGTCAAAACCACCGCAGGTCGCCAGGGATCCGTGACGGGATTCATCGGCTGTGTGCAGTTGGCTGTCTCCTCCCGTGCGCCTGAGCTGTTGCAGCAGCAGCTCCAAGCCCTGATCCACCTTGCCCCCTACTGCGGCACCGGCCACAAAACCCCCTTTGGGCTAGGGCAAACCCGCCTGGGTTGGTTGGCCGAAGAGCTACCCGCCTCCCCTGTCCCTTCCCGGGAAGAGCAGGTGGCCCAGCGGATCGAGGAGCTGAGCGCCCTCTTTCTCAGCCAGCGGCAACGACAAGGGGGATCCCGCGCCGAAAAAACTGCCCAACTGTGGGCGACGATCCTGGCCCGCCGCGAAGGTGGAGAGAGCTTACAACAGATCGCCGCTGATTTGGAGATGCCCTACGAGACGGTGAAGACCTATGCCAAGCTGGCCCGCCGCTCTCTCCAGTCTGGATCCCAGGACTACTCGTCGAGCAGTCTTCCCTAGATGACTTGAGGTACTTTGTTGAGCCTGATACATTCACGCTGAACTCTCCTGAACATGGTTCAGGAAAGAAGCGATCGCATCCTGCCTATCTCTGTTCGCGTCAGCGGGACGGAGTCCA